>JBNJGZ010000008.1:3691-9084 GCA_051748065.1 Bacteroidota bacterium | reverse complement strand
TGAAGAAGTAAATCCCAAAATTTCATCTAGGATTTAAAAAAAATATTTATCCTTGCAAATTGTTTCAATCTGCATATTATGTTGTTTTCAGTATTTTTTTATTGAAACAAACCGCTTTAGGGCATAAAAAAAACCCTAAAAAGGTATATAGCATCTATTTTACAAAAACAAATGATTATGAATAAGGTCCGGATAAAAGATAAAGAGTTTGAAATATATCTGTCTCGTGAAAAGATAGAATCAACGATCCAGCGAATGGCAAAAGAGATAGAAACAGATATGGAAGAAAAAGACCCGCTGTTTTTAGTTATCTTAAACGGAGCTTTTATGTTTGCAGCTGATTTGTTTAAAGAGATGAGCATGCCTTGCGAAATCAGCTTTACGCGCCTGGCGTCCTATCAGGGTACTAAAACGACTAATCAGGTGAAAGAGCTAATTGGCATGAAAGAAAACATAAAAGGTCGTCATATTATTATCCTTGAGGACATTATTGACACAGGGATCACGCTGGAACATTTACAAAATACCCTCATCAAGCAAGAACCGGCTTCTATTCGTTTGGCTACATTATTATTCAAACCGGAGGCATTTCAGAAAGATTATCCGATCCATTATGTGGGTATCCCAATCCATAATGAATTTGTTGTAGGCTATGGACTCGATTATGACGGTCATGGCCGAAACTATGCCAATATTTACAAGGTGATTGAAAACGAATAATTCGAAGATATCTGAAAATTCTACTTAATTGAACATCAACATAAAAAATTTGTTAAGTATTAAGGTAAAAAATTAAATTCATGTTAAATATAGCTCTCTTTGGACCTCCCGGAGCGGGAAAAGGCACGCAATCGCAAAAATTAATTGAATATTACAATCTGGCTTATATTGCTACCGGCGATATGTTGCGTAAGGAAATTAATGAAGGGACGGAATTAGGCCAGGAAGCCAAGTCAACCATAGAACGAGGAGAGCTTGTATCAGACGAGATCATAGTTAAACTCATAGAAAAGAAAATACGTTCCAACCCGGACGTAGAAGGTTTTTTGTTTGACGGATTTCCCAGGACGCTTGTTCAGGCATATATTTTAGAAGGTCTTCTGTTAAAATTAAACACCTCTTTAACAGCCGTTATTGCTTTGGAAGTAAACCGCGATGAACTAAAACGCCGTATGCTTGAACGAGGAAAAAATTCAGGCAGGTCCGACGATAATGCCAAAGTAATCGAAACCCGTTTGAAAGAATACGATAATAAAACAGCTCCTTTAAAAAAGTTTTACAAAGAAAAAGGACAGTTTTATGCTATTGACGGGATGGGTACTATGGAGGAAATCCAAAAAAGATTGCGCAATCAGGTAAAGTCAACCTTAAAAAAAGAATGGCTAAACATCGTATTGTTAGGCTATCCCGGCTCAGGAAAAGGAACACAGGCAAAACTACTGGCAGAGGAATACAACCTGACTTATATTTCATCAGGAAAAATGCTTCGTGAAGAAATTAAAAAAGGTACAGAAATAGGAAAAAAAGCCGCTCCCGTTATGGAAGTCGGAGGAATTGTGCCGGATGAGCTTACCCTGCCGCTGATTGAATCTAAGATAAAACAACATAAAGAATCTAACGGATTCATTTTTAAAGGATTTCCACGAACTATTGTTCAGGCCTACATCCTTGATGGCTTGCTTCGGAAATTAAATTCATCGGTATCATGTATGCTTGAAATAAATGTTCCCGCATTTGAGCTTATGGAGCGGTTAAACGCCAGAAGCAAAACACCACAGGCAAGAGCGTATGATATGTCCGTTGATGTTATCCTTCACCGAATGAAAATGTATGAAAACAAAACGGTTCCTGTAGCTGATTTCTACAAGAAAATGAACAAACACTATTCGGTAGACGGCACCGGAAGTACTAAAGAGGTCTTTCAACGACTTAGTTCCCAAATAGAGCACCTTTCAACAAAGGTAAGATAATTTAGTAAAGCCTTTTTTTAAGGAAATGAACCCATACTAACCAAATATTTATTATTTTTGTAGTATTCCAGCCTGCAATTTTATTATATGTTTGTTTTTGATTGAAATTTTCCAAAATGACATTTAATTTAGAAACAAATTACACGAAAGGCTGGATTTATTATTTAATTAAGTAGTTGATCTTCATATATTTGTGGTAATAATACAAGTTTATGTTTAATATTGTTATTTTTGGTCCTCCGGGTTCGGGAAAAGGTACGCAATCAGCTAATATAGCTAATAAATACGGATTAATACACCTTTCAACAGGCGATCTTTTCCGTCATGAAATACAAAATCAAACTCCGGTTGGTAAAGAAGCGAACAGATACATTTCCAAAGGGCAATTAGTACCTGATGCAATAACATTGCGTCTTTTATACAAACATGCCACTAAACATATCAATGATCCGGGGATCATCTTTGATGGCTTTCCTCGCACTTTAAATCAGGCTATTATGCTTGACCGGATGATGACAAAAAAAGGAATTGAGATTAATCTTGTCATTGGAATAGAAGTAGAAGAAGAAGAACTTATAAACAGAATAAAACACCGAAGCGAAACGTCAACAAGAGAAGATGATGATGAAGCAATTATTCACAATCGCATGAAAATTTATCATCAGCAAACCTATCCGGTGATAGAATATTACCAGAAGCAGGGAAAATATGAAAGCATCAGTGGCATGGCAAGCGTAAAGACCGTTTTTCAACGTCTTTGCTCTGTCATAGATAAATATAAGCACGAAGAATAATACAATTAAAAATATGGGCAGTCCAAACTTTGTAGATCATGTCAAAATAGAATGCCGCAGTGGCAAAGGTGGTGCAGGATCGACGCACTTTTACCGCGGCCGTTCCATTCCCAAGGGAGGACCTGACGGCGGTGATGGTGGGCGCGGCGGACATGTGATTTTGAAAGCAAACCAAAACCTTTGGACATTGCTGCATTTGAGATACAGCAAACATATTTTTGCGGAGAACGGAAAATCCGGAGGAGCCAGTCGAAAACACGGAGCCAAAGGAGAAGATCAGATTATTGAAGTTCCGCCGGGAACAGTTGCCAAAGATGCAGATACAGGAGAAGTCATCGGGGAGGTAACTGAACACCAAAATGAGATCGTGTTGCTTACTGGTGGTCGTGGCGGTTTAGGAAATGATCATTTTAAATCATCGACAAATCAGACCCCGCGATATGCTCAGCCCGGCGAACCCGGCCAGGAGCAAAATATAGTATTAGAACTGAAATTATTGGCCGATGTAGGCCTTGTTGGTTTTCCTAATGCAGGAAAATCTACACTGTTGTCTGTTGTTTCGGCTGCTAAACCGGAAATAGCGGATTATCCGTTTACTACTATTACTCCCAATCTGGGAATGGTGGCCTATCGCGACAACCGGTCTTTTGTTATGGCTGATATTCCGGGAATTATAGAAGGAGCCCATCTGGGTAAAGGTATTGGCTTGCGTTTTCTGCGCCATATAGAAAGAAATTCAGTACTCTTGTTTATGGTACCTGCCGATGTAAAAAGCATCAGCAACGAATACAAAATCCTTGAAAATGAGTTAAAGAAATACAACCCTGAACTACTTGACAAAGAAAGGATACTGGCAATCAGCAAATCCGATCTGCTGGATGATGAACTTAAAACATGGATACAAGCTGAACTCCCTAAAGGTATGCCCTTTGTTTTTATCTCTTCCCTGGCAAATCAGGGTATTACAGAACTCAAAGATACGATCTGGAAAAAATTAAACCCGGAAAGTTCATAATTTAGGTTAAGCTTCTGTTTTTGACATTCCATTATTTTCAAAGCTAACATTTTGGAAATGTGTTTTAATCCCTTCCCTCTGAAAAACACGAATTAACTCTGTGCGCACTTCCGTTTTCAGGTTCCAGGCTTCTGTTGGTGAATTTGCCCAGGCAACAATCCAGCACTCCAGGGATGCTTCAGTCATTTCCATGATCCAAAATCTGGGCTTTTCATAACCTCCGAAATAAGGGTTTTTCTTAACAATATCTATAGCCAAAGACTTTACTTTATCCAGATCCGTATCATAAGCAACATGAAATTTTATTTGCGCCCAATAATATTGATCGGGATGTGAATAGTTGATATAATCTTTTTGTAACATCCGGCTATTGGGAATTACATATCGACGCCAATCCCATATTTTGATAATCGTATGGGAAATGGATATATCTTCAATCGTTCCATAATTACCGTCAATAACTACTGTATCTCCCGTATGAAAATGATCAGCAAAGGAAATTACAAACCCGGAAATTACATTTTCAATGTACGGTCTTGCCGCAATTCCAATAATAATCGCTACTGCTGATGCCATCAAAGAAGCTACTGTTACCGGTATCCGGTCAAAGAAGATCAAAACCACAATAAACAAATAAGCTATGATGCCGGTTGCAATAATGATCCGGCGCATAATAGTAAACCGGGCACCAATACTTATGAGTGCAATTTCTTTCGCTTTCCTTCGCTTGTTCCTGTGTGGTGAATTCGTGGGCACAGCTTCAAAATCATCCACATCATCCACACGATTGAGGCGTTGTTTTTCAGCTTTGCTCATGAGGCGCCGCAAAACCCAAACGACAAAAACCAAAACGATAGTGGCTATGCCTAAAAACATAAAATCATCTGAGATAACCATTTCTTATAGTATTATTACTTCGTATTCCAATGTTATTCCAAATTCACTTTCTACTGACATCCGTATCATACGGGACAGATGCACTACTTCATTACCTTTTGCTTTTCCAAGATTGATTAAAACCAGGGCTTGCTGCCGGTGAACAGAAGCGTGCCCGACAGATTTCCCCTTCCAGCCGCAATATTCTATCATCCAACCGGCAGCAAGCTTATAATGCTCTTCATCTATTGGAAAAGATACCAGTCCGGGATATTTTTCTTTCAGCCTGTCATGAGTTTCTTTAGAAACCACAGGATTTTTAAAAAAGCTCCCTGCGTTGCCAGTCTTTTCAGGATCGGGTAATTTACGTTTTCTGATATTACTGACTGCCTGTGCCACATCTTTCACTCCGGGACTCTTAATATTCATTGACTCCAGTTCTTTCAGAATAGCACCGTAATCTGTTTTAAGAACCGGCTTTTTATCCAACCGGTAAGTAACAGAAGTAATGATATACTGCCTGGCATATTCATTTTTAAATATGCTGTCTCTGTATCCAAACTTACAGTCCCGTTTTGAAAACTCTCGCTTTTCCTGTTCACGAATGGAGATCGCTTCCAGGCCAAAGAAATGATCCTTCTGTTCTACGCCGTAAGCTCCGATATTTTGCACAGGAGCAGCTCCTACATTTCCCGGAATAAGGGAAAGGTTTTCAAGTCCTCCCAGATTCCGTTCAAC
>JBNJGZ010000008.1:0-3591 GCA_051748065.1 Bacteroidota bacterium | reverse complement strand
TGGAAAAACGAAATTATAATACCCATCGCTTACCGATGATTTTTCAGAATGGCGTTTTGATGTATTTAGAGTTCCAAATCCGCCTGTTTATTTGGCTTATATCACATAAGGGAAGTTTTTTCTGGTCTAACGACCTGGATACTGTTTTACCAGGCCTCATCGTAGCTAAAATCCGCAATGCACCGATTATACAGGACAGCCACGAATACTTTACAGGTGTTCCCGAGCTTATCCATACACCCCTGAAAAGAAAAATCTGGAAAGCCCTCGAACGTTTTTGTTACCCTAAGGTAGATGAACTGGTAACAGTCAATCAGTCAATAGCGCAATTGTTTGAAAAGGAATACAAGCGGAAGGTTCATGTGATCCGGAACGTGCCCGAAAAAGTATCTATACCGACTCCACGCAGCAGGCAGGAACTGGGCATACCTTCAGACAAACATATATTGTTAATGCAGGGTGCCGGAATCAATGTGCAAAGAGGAGCAGAAGAACTGGTGCTTTCTATGGAGTATATTCCCGATGCTATATTGTATATCATTGGAAGTGGTGATGTTTTTGGGAAGCTGAAAAATCTTGTCAAGAATAAGAAGCTTCATAACAAAGTGAAATTCCTCAACCGAATGCCTTATAAAGAATTACTGGAACATACACGCATTGCTGATATAGGATTTTCGCTGGATAAACCGTTGTCTATAAATTATAAACTAAGCTTACCAAACAAACTCTTCGATTATATTCAGGCCCACACGCCGATAATCGCATCTGATATTCCTGAAGTAAAACATATCATCAAAGAATACAACATTGGACTGATTATCAACAGCCACAAACCGGAGGTTATAGCAGAAAATATACAGGCTGCACTTCAGGACAAAGAACGATATCAGAAATGGCAAGAAAATCTTAAATTTGCAGCGGAAAAACTCACCTGGAAGAATGAAAAACAAATTCTTTTGGAGTTATTAAGAAAATATGTCTGACAAACATTTGCATATCATCGCTTTTGACATCCCATATCCTCCTAATTATGGTGGTGTTATTGACGTATGGCACAAATTGAGAACACTTTATCAATACAACGTAAAGATTCATCTGCATTGTTTTGAATATCCCGGCAGAGAACGTACCGACAAACTTGAACAGTATTGTGCATCTGTTAATTACTACAAACGTCAGTTGGGATTTAATCAAGCACTTTCAACCAAGCCCTATATTATTGCCACACGAAGAAATGAAGACTTACTACGAAATTTACTGAAAGACAATTATCCTGTTTTATTTGAAGGACTTCATTCCTGCTATTATATTGACGATCCAAAGCTAAAAAACCGGACAAAAGTGTACCGGGAATCAAATATAGAACACCGGTATTACTATAATTTGTTTAGAACAACCCGTAATCTTTATTTAAAAACATATTATTTAACGGAATCCCTTAAGCTCAGGTTTTTCGAAAAAAAGATAAAACATGCATCCGCAGCGGCTGTCGTTTCCAAAGCAGATCAGGAAGAATTACAAAAGCGTTATCCGGAACTAAAAATAGAACTTATACCAAGCTTTCACTCTCATGATCAACTTGCCTGTGCACCCGGTTCGGGAAGTTATGTACTTTACCACGGGAACTTGGAAGTGCCTGAAAATGAAAATGCTGCACTCTACTTGCTCAATGAAGTATTTCAGCATCATTCCAAAAATTTTGTCATTGCAGGCATGAATCCAACGCCTCGTCTTAAGAAAACAGTTGATACGATTGATAATGCTGAGCTAATTGCTAATCCGGATCAGGAAAAAATGAACGAATTGATTAAAGAAGCTCATGTTAATCTTTTAGTGACTTTTCAGGCTACAGGACTCAAACTAAAATTATTAAATGCTTTGTACAGGGGCCGATTTGCTTTGGTAAATGATCTTATGGTGCGGGGAACACGGTTTAAAGAACTTTGCCATATTGCAAATACACCGGAACAAATCAATAGAAAATTGGATGAATTATTTGATATATCTTTTGAAACAAAGGATTTAAGGGAAAGAAAAGCACTTTTGGACGAGTACTATTCGAACCATTCAAATGCACAAAAGCTTCTGGATTTGATTTACAGATAATCTTTTCTGTTTTTTGTAAAAATAAATTTATAAAATTGTAGTTTAAATAGTACATAAGTTCCCTGTAGCGGCTTATTATTTTATTCTGAAAAAGCATCACCCATGAAATCAATAAATACTGATTGTAAATATTTCCGGGGCGATATCCCTTGCCAACCTCATAAAGCCCATGGATATCATTGTGATAACTGCCCGGAATACAAAAAGATATCAAAAAAAATACTTATTATAAAACTGGGTGCTATCGGAGACGTTATCCGCACTACGCCGCTATTAAGAAAACTCAAAGAAAAATACCCCGATAGCATGATTGTCTGGCTGACTTATTTCCCGGAAGTACTCAGCACAGACTTCGTTGACCGTAAGTTGGCTGTAAACATCGAAAACACAGAACTGATCAAAAATATGCAATTTGATCATGCGATCAACCTGGACAAAGACCCCCTGGCTATTTCCCTGATGAAATCCGTCAAAGCTACTCAAAAGAATGGTTTTACAATAGATGAATTCGGACATTGTAAACCCCACCCCTTCGAAGCAGAAATACACAAATGGATTACAGGCTTGTTTGACGATCAAAATAAGATGAATACCAAACATTATGTACAGGAAATCTTTGAAATAGCCGGATATTCATTCCAGGATGAAGAATATATTTTAGAAGACACTATTGAAAATGCCCAATGGTATTTGAATTATAACAAAACTATAACCGGACTTAACACAGGCTGTGGTAATCGATGGCTGTCCAGACTGTGGCCGGAAGAATACTGGGTGAAACTGGCTAAGCAGTTACTGAAAAAAGATTATGAAGTTCTTTTACTTGGAGGTCCCGATGAACATGAAAAAAACCAGCGTATAGCGCAAAAATCCGGAGCTAAATATTTTGGCCATTTTGATCTTCAAACATTTATCAATGAAGTTAATCAGGTTGATATTGTTGTTTCCGCCGTGACTATGGCAACACACATCGCTATTGGACTTAAGAAACAGCTTATTTTGTTTAACAATATTTTTAACAAAAATGAATTTTACCTTTACAATAAAGGAGTCATTTTAGAGCCGGAAATCGAATGTGACTGTTATTTTGATGATAAATGTCCGAATGAGTGCATGAACTATCTGTATCCGGAGACCGTCCTGAAATCTATTGAGCAACAAAAGGATCTGATCAAATAACAACCTTTGCATCACCGGACAAAGGAACTTGTACCTGTGAATTCTATTAGAAAAAAGCTATAGTATCTATTTTTTGGCAGCAAAAAGAAATAAGTGCCGTAAGCACGAGATTATGATGAAAAGAATTACAGAACACAGATATTGATTCATAATGCTCCAAATAATCTTTGGTTAATGTGTTCAAAAAAAATAAATATATGAAACCTCCATGGCAAAGCGTTCGGCACACAGGAGGATGATTAAATAGGCTGGACGAGTTGGATAATGCAAAGAAACCAATGTCATTTATTGTCATTAGTAGTCATT
>JBNJGZ010000007.1:10473-34038 GCA_051748065.1 Bacteroidota bacterium | reverse complement strand
TTTAATCATTCTCCTGTGTGTCGAAAAAATTTTCGCCATGGAGGTTTCATATTTGTTGCCTTTCAGAGGCTAACAATGCTTAATTTGTTTTGTTTGTAAAAAAAGAGACTAACTTCGGGAACGTTCAGGTAAACAAGCCCTATTCTATAATTGGTGCACGATGGAATGGCTTGGAGCGATCAAAAAGATAGCGATAGGTAATATGTACCTTTTTAATTTTAGCTCCAACCTTTTCTACAACGCGTATCATTTTGGGGTTGAAATCTCCGATCCAGTTCATTTCAAGGTCTTCATATTGAAAAGAAGATTTTTGAGCAAAATCAGCAAAAGCTTTTATCATAGCTCCGTCAACTCCTTTCCCCTGGTATTCCGGAGAAATGCCGAATATTAAACCAATAGCTTTGGTTTGTTTCATAAAAGTTTTAATAAATAAAAGTTTGACTTTAGCCCAGGTATCCAATTGTCCGTTTAAATGTTTAAAAATCTGGTTCATATCCGGGATCATGATGAAAATGGCAATGGGTGTATCTTTATAATAACCAAGCCAGATGAGCCTTTCATCCATAATCGGTTTTAGCCGATTTAATATCGCTTTTGCCTGATATTCTGTCATTTTACCTACATCGCTAAATTTTGCCCAGGCTTTATTATATACATGCCTGAATTCTTCGGCATGCTGATCTAAATTTTGCTTTTTTATATGTTTAAAAGTATAGTTTTCGTCCTTGGCGATTTGATTGGCTCTCTCAATAAGATTGGGATGTAAATCAGGATTTTTGATCTTTGTATGATAAGTATATTGTTCAAAATATTTCTGAAAGCCATAGTTTTCAAAAAGTTCTTTATAATATGAAAAATTATAAGGCATGCTGTAATTAGGCTCGTGAAATCCTTTTACAAGTAGCCCCCACCACTCATTGCGATCTCCGAAATTTATAGGGCCATCCATTGCTTCAAATCCTTTTTTCTGCAGCCACTCTTTTGAAGCATCAAACAGCATGTTGGCAGCCTGCTGATTGTTGATGCATTCAAAAAAACCAACGCCACCCGTAGGTTGCTCACTTTGGTCTGATGTTTTCTTATGATAAAATGCTGCTATTCTTCCAATTGTTTGATCTTTATCGTCCTTCAGTAACCACCGGATCGCATCTCCGTCTTTGAAAAATTTATTCTTACTTCTATTGAATACAAACTCAATGTCTTTATCCAAAGGTCGTATCCAGTTTTCATCGTTCTTATATAATCGAACAGGGAATTGTAAAAATTCCTTTTCTAATTGTTTGTTATTGACTTCTTTTAGTTTCATGTACTAATGTTTTACATTACAAACCTACATATTTTTTCACCATAATAAACGCATCTTGTCATGAAAAAATAATAATCGGTCTGATAATACTTGCCTGCCAAATGAAAAAAAAATACCGTTATCTCCAAATCTAAATTATAGGGATAGAGAACTTGCAAGGTTTTTTAGAGTCTGTCAATAAAGTAAGTGGTTAGTTCATAATGTTCAAGTTCAAAGTTTACCCCGCATTTATCGGGGGCTTGCGAAGTATTTAAAACCAAGGAGTCCCGATTGTAACATCGGGATGACTGTTTTAAATAGGAGCATAACGCAGAAATTGGACATTATGGACAAACACTATTTAGATGAAATTTAAACAATACATGAATTATGTTGTTTAGAATTAATATAAATAAAGAACAAATAAATTGGATTTATTGAGTCTGTATTTTAAGGCAACTGAACTAATGGGAGTTACTGAAAATTTAGAAAGACTAAAATATTTTATATAAAAGAAGATAGAAGGAATTTAGAATCAACAAATTCTTACTTAAAAATTCAGGATAAAAACAGAGTTATATATAGAAAGTACAAACATTATGAACATAGGAATACTAAAGGAGCAGGCACCGGAGCGAAGAGTCGCATTGTTACCGGAATTAATCAGGGGATTTTTGAACGAAAATCAAGTTGATATTTGGGTCGAAAAAGACGCCGGCAAAGGTTCTTTTATTTCTGATGAAATGTTTGAAGAGGCCGGAGCAAAAGTTGTCAAACGCCCGGAAATATTGTCAAATGCTGATGTTATCGGTTCTGTATCCGGGCCAGATGAGCAAGAGCTATCCGAACTTAAGGAAGGGCAAGTGCTTATGTCCGTGTTTCAGCCATTGGTACAAAAATCTTATGTGGAAAATCTTCTAAACAAAAAGATTACCTCCTTTAGCCTGGATAATATTCCCAGAACATCTCGTGCGCAATCGATGGATGTTTTATCATCTCAGGCGACAGTAGCAGGATATAAAGCCGTTATCCAGGCTGCTGATTATTTGCCGGAGTTTTTTCCGATGTTTATGACTGCTGCCGGTACAATCAAACCGGCAAAAGTAATGGTTCTTGGAGCAGGTGTTGCAGGGCTTCAGGCTATTGCTACCGCCAGAAGACTTGGGTCTGTTGTTCAGGCTTTTGATGTGCGTGCTGCTGTAAAGGAAGAGGTAGTGAGTTTGGGAGCAAAATTTATAGAAGTAGAAGGCGCTAAAGATGATGAGAGTGCCGGAGGATACGCAGTTGAACAGTCCGAAGAGTTTAAAAAACGGCAAATGCAAGTGGTTCAGGAAAATGCAGCACAGTCGGATGTCATTATCGCAACAGCACAAATACCGGGAAAAAAAGCTCCTGTATTGGTGACCAAAGAAACTCTGAAAGCAATGAAAAAAGGATCAGTCATTGTTGATCTTGCAGCTGCTTCCGGCGGTAATTGCGAAGCTACACAAAATGATAAAGTTATTCAGGAAGAGGGGATTACCATCATTGGAGAGTCTAATTTTTCTTCTTCAGTGCCGGTTTCAGCCAGCTATATGTTTGGAAAGAATTTTCTGAATTTTTTGAGACTAATAATTTCAGAGAATAAGTTGAATGTCAATTTTGATGATGAAATTATTTCCGGCACCTGTGTAACGCATCAGGGCGAGATAATAAGTGAAAGAGTAAAAAACACATATCAGTATAACACTGTAAAATAAATAGTTATGGAAGATATTTTAGCGTTTTTTTACGTGCACAGGGAAATCATTTTTATTGTTGCATTATCGATATTTTTAGGCATTGAAGTAATATCCAATGTACCTGCCGTGCTTCACACACCATTAATGTCAGGAGCCAATGCCATTCATGGAGTAGTTATTATCGGAGCTATTATTGTCATGGGTCATGCTGATACCTTTACGGCCAAGGCCCTGGGTTTTTTGGCCGTAATCCTTGGGACCTTGAATGTTGTTGGTGGGTTTGTTGTGACAGACAGAATGCTAAATATGTTTAAGAAGAAAAATACAAAATCTGAATAGCAATGGATAAAGTTATTTCCCTAACCGAAAAGATATCATTTACACCGGGAGAATCCCTGTTAGAAATTTCTTATTTGCTTGCCTCGGTTTTATTTATTGTAGGCTTAAAAATGTTAAGTAGACCGGAAACCGCGCGTCGTGGAAATATCTGGGCCGCTGTAGGAATGGGAATTGCTATTCTGACAACCATTTTATTTCACCGTAATTCAGATGGTGAATCGATTAGCAATGTAGGCTGGATACTTTTGGCTATTGCTATCGGTACAGGCATTGGCTGGCTTATCGCCATTAGAGTTAAGATGACAGCAATGCCTCAGCTGGTATCCTTCTTTAATGGAATGGGTGGAGCTGCTGCGGCACTTATTTCTTTAATGGAGTTCCCGCATATTAGTGATAACCTGATTGCGCAATATGGAATGTTCAACGGGCATGTATTGGCGATCTTATTAGGATTATTAATTGGAAGTGTATCCTTTGCCGGAAGTATGGTGGCTTTTGGGAAACTAGACGGAAAAATTAAAGATATACGGTCAAAAGTGTTGCGTTTTGTCAATATTGGTCTTTTGGCTTTTTTGATAGGTTTTATAGTTTATATTATGACTCTGGGTGAAGTAGACCCACAGTCAATTATGCCATTGATCTATGTCATGTTTGCTGTTTCTCTGATTTATGGTGTGCTGTTTGTCATGCCGATAGGCGGAGCGGATATGCCTGTTGTCATTTCTTTACTGAATTCATTTACAGGAATTGCAGCAGCAATGGGAGGATTTCTATATGAAAACCAGGCGATGCTGACAGGAGGTATTCTTGTCGGTTCGGCTGGAATGATACTAACGGTTTTGATGTGTAAAGCCATGAATCGCTCCCTGACAAACGTAATTATCGGTGCTTTTGGCGGAGGTGGTGCTGCATTGGAAAATGAAGGAGGAAGTATCAAAGAAACCTCTGTTTCCGATGCTGCCATTATGATGAATTATTCCCGTAAAGTAATGATTGTCCCGGGCTACGGGCTTGCTGTTGCAAAAGCACAACACCTTTGCCATGATCTGGATAAGCAATTGGAGGATAATGGAGTTGAGGTAAAGTATGCCATTCATTCCGTTGCAGGACGAATGCCGGGGCACATGAATGTTCTTTTGGCTGAAGCTGATGTGCCTTATGAAAAATTACTCGAAGGAGAAGAAGCAAACGAAATGATTGATGATGTTGATGTTGTGATGGTTGTAGGGGCCAATGATGTTGTGAATCCTGCTGCAGAAGACGATCCCTCAAGTCCGGTATATGGCATGCCTGTGATCAAGGCCCGTAATGCAAAAAATATCGTAGTGCTAAAACGCGGTATGGGAAAAGGCTATGCCGGAATTGAAAATAACCTTTTCTTTAACGACAAAACCAAAATGCTGTTTGGCGACGCCAAAGATACGATCCAGAAACTTATTGATGAGGTTAAAAATCTATAGCGTTCTGTAAAAGTGAACGATAAGATGAAACTTGTCCCGTTGTCTTATCGCTTATTTTGTAGACGTTTATTTACTGCTTGCCCATTTGGTTGAATTTATTAATCCTTCTTTCTCATGACATTAAAATCTGGTTTTATCTAAATGCTAATCAGTGATTTGCTGACCATTATTCAGGATTAAATGCTTTGGTTTATTTAGGGTCTGCTGAAAACCACAAAATAAACTGATAATGCATATTTTATAAAAGTTAATTGTTTATGAAAAGCAAGGTTTTAGCCTGAATTATTCACAAAAAACAGACAAAAAATGATATTTGCCTGTTTATCAAATTGGAATACAAAAATAAAGCTAAGATTATATTTTTATTTATTTTTTGCGAGTGCATTAATTTTTGGCTATTTGTCCCGCCGAACAGGCGGGAAAAGCCCGATAAATGCGGGGCCGGATTTGAAATAGATTACTATATTTACGATTTTCCCCGCCTGACTTTGTGTCATATAACCTAAACTTAATGCATGAATAATGCAGGTTAGACAATTATTTGAAAAAAACTTTGCATTTCTTTTAGTTAATATTTTGTTAGTCTATAGCACATCATCTATTGCGTTGGCTGTGGCTCATGCATTACAGTCTTTTTCAGCAAGCCCTGTTTTCTATTTGGAATAAATTCAACTTATTTGTCAGTGGTTTAATAAAATGTATTAAATTTGCAACAAGGTTGCAAAAATTATATCATGCATTATTTATCTCATCAACTTCTGAAAGAAGCCCGGTTGAGTATAACCAAACCCCGGGAGAAAATTCTAAGTTACTTATTACGCTATGAAGAAGCTGTTAGTGGTCATACACTGGAGTATGAGTTAAAAGATATTTGTAACCGGAGTACGGTTTATCGTAATTTAAATGCTCTAAACAAAGCCAATCTGATTCATCGTATTTATCTGGATGGAGAAAGCCGTTATAAAATTCATCCCGCATTTCTTTATAAAAAATTTAATATTAATCACCCCCATTTTGAATGTAAACATTGTGGACGGTTGTTTTGTCTTCATGATCAGTCTATCCATAAACCTGAGTTGCCGGAAGGTTTTGTGGCAGAAGGCATAAATTATATCATCTATGGATATTGCAATGCGTGTAGCAAAGTGAAGATCGAATCGGAAGATTCGCAAAAAATGGATTATTTAATCGAAAAACAAAATCAAAAATGATTTTATCAGGCAAAGAAATTAAGCGCAGGGTTGGGGACGAGATTATTTTAGATCCTTATAATGAAGACCAGCTTAATCCAAACAGCTATAATCTGCGGCTTCATAATAAAATGATGGTTTATAATAATCAGGCTTTAGATATGAAAGCCAATAATCCGGCAAGTGAGGTCACTATTCCTGAAGAGGGCCTTTTACTTGAAACCGATAAATTATATTTGGGCAGAACGCTTGAATATACGGAAACAAATGGTTTAGTTCCTATGCTTGAAGGCCGGTCAAGTATTGGTCGGTTAGGTTTATTTGTGCATGTTACTGCAGGGTTTGGTGATGTTGGTTTTGCCGGCTACTGGACACTGGAGATTTTCTGTATCCAGCCTGTGCGTATTTATGCTGATGTGGAAATTTGCCAGATTTATTATCATACGCTTGAAGGAGAACCAACCCTGTATGATAATGGAAAATATCAACATAATCGTGGTATACAAACAAGCCAGCTTTACAAGGATTTTAAGAAATAATGGTAAAACAAAAGAAAATAGGTCTTGAGCTTCTACTGTTTCCGGTGAAATTTTATCAATATGTTATTTCACCGTTAACACCGGCATCATGCCGTCATGTGCCCACTTGCTCGGAATACAGCAAAGAGGCTGTGCGAAAGTTTGGGCCTGGTAAAGGAGGAAGGATTGCCGTAAATCGTATATTACGTTGTCACCCCTGGGGAACACATGGCTGGGATCCTGTCCCGGTTTTGGTTGTGAAAAAGATGAAATTAAAACCTGTTATGAAACCAGAAACGATAAATTATGAAGGAGATGGAGATGATAAAGAAGATTAATCTGATCATATTATTCGCCTTACTTGTTTTGGTATCCTGTAAGAATAATAAAAATGAAACATCGGTCACTGATCAAAAAAAGATCATTAATGTTTCGGTGTTACCATTAAAATACTTTATAGAAGAAATGGCTGGCGAGTTTGTGGAAGTCAACGTGATGGTTCCTGCTGGTGCCAGTCCTGCTACTTATGAGCCTTCGCCACGGAATATCCAAAAGTTAAAGAAATCAGATGTTTATTTGGGAATTGAACCTTTGTCTTTTGAACAAGCTTGGATGTCAAGGTTCCGGTCAAACAATAAAGAGATGAAGGTGTATAACTTAGCTGAAAATATCGAATTGTTAGACCAGGCTGATCACAAACATGAGACTACTGAAAACCATCATAATCATGATAATAAATTAGGCGACCCACATATCTGGGTTTCTCCTTCTACTGTTTTGTCAATGATCAAAAATATGAAAAGGGCTTTAGTTGAATTATATCCTGATCGTAGATCAGAAATTGAGAGTAACTATCAAAAATTAAAGTTGCAGGTGGAAAAGAAAGATCAATCTGTGCGTGATAATGTTGATCAAATGGAAAACAAAAGCTTTTTGATTTTTCATCCGGCTTTAGGGTATTTGGCACGTGATTATGGATTAAATCAGATTGTTATAGAAAATCAGGGAAAAGAACCTTCTTCCCGGCAAATGCACAAGATCATCAAAAAAGCCCGGAAGCATGAAGTAACCAGTGTTTTTGCACAAAAACATTTTGATATGCGTAATGCCGAAACGATTGCTAAAGAATTAGGTATCAATGTTAGTGTTATTAATCCGCTGGAAGAAAACTGGCCTTTAATGATTGATCAAATCATTGAAAGTTTAACGGATAAAGAATGATAAGATAGAAAAATGCAAAAACTGATCGAATTAAAAAATGTAACGGCAGGGTATGAAAACGAAATAGCCATCGAGAATGCTGATTTTTCTGTTTATGAGCATGATTTTATTGGTATTATCGGGCCCAATGGAGGAGGTAAAACGACTTTGCTTAAATTGATGCTGGGTCTGCAAAGGCCGTGGAAAGGATCTGTGAAATATTATTTAGATGGTGGAGGGCAAAACCTTATAGGGCAAATGGGCTATTTGCCGCAAATCAATCAGTTTGATGACAAGTTTCCTGTTTCTGTGTTTGAGGTAGTTCGCTCCGGGCTGGCAACTCCTAAAAAGATGTTTCCCCGCTTTCGTCAGGAAGATAATGCCAAAACATTGGAGATTTTGCAGGATTTGGGAATCCCCCATTTAAAAAACAAAAGCATAGGCGATTTGTCTGGTGGTCAGAAACAGCGGGTTTTTTTGGCCAGAGCTATTGTATCCGAACCTAAAATTTTGTTTCTCGACGAACCGAATACTTATGTGGATAATAAATTTGAAGCAGAATTATATGAAATGTTGCATTACCTGAACCAGCGTATGGCAATTGTTTTGGTTTCCCATGACCTGGGAACTATTTCTGCTTATATCAAATCTATAGTGTGTGTAAACAAAAGTGTGCACTATCATGATTCAAATACAATCTCAGAAGAGCAATTATCTGTTTATAATTGTCCTATTCAGCTGATAACCCATGGTACAATTCCGCATACTGTATTAAAAAGACATTCTCATGAGTAACCTACTGGAATTTGGATATTTAACAAACTCTTTGTTGGCGGCCGTTTTTGCTGCCATAAGTTGTGGTCTGATCGGGACTTATATCGTTAGCCGCCGTATGGTTTTTGTTTCCGGAGGATTAACGCATGCTTCTTTTGGCGGAATCGGCATTGGCCATTTTATTGGTATAAATCCTATCATAGGGGCTGCTGTTTTTAGTGTTCTCGCTGCATTAGGAATAGAAAAATTTTCCAATCGTCGCTTAGTGAGGCAAGACTCAGTAATTGCCATGTTATGGTCTTTGGGGATGGCGTTGGGAATTATTTTTATTTATATCACACCAGGATATTCTCCCAATTTAATGTCTTATCTTTTTGGAAGTATCCTTACGGTTTCATCCCTGGATATTTGGTTTTTGGGGGTCTTATCACTTGTGAGCATCATTGTTTTTAGCGTAATGTATAAGATCATTTTATATGTCTCTTTTGACGAAGATTTTGCCCGTACACGTAACCTTCCGGTTCAAACTGTAAAATATCTGATGATTAGTCTGGTAGCCCTGGCTATTGTTTTCAATATCCGGGTAGTGGGTATTATTTTGGTGTTGTCGTTATTGACCGTTCCCCAGTCAATTGCTAATCTGTTTACAAATAAATATCAAAAGATTTTGATATTTTCAGTGCTGACAGGCTTAGTCGGAACTTTAGTCGGTCTGGCTGCTGCCTGGCTTTTGAATATCCCGTCCGGAGCTACTATTGTATTTGTACTGATTGTGATGTTTTTCCTGGCCTCAGGAGTGAAATGGCTACAAACTCATGGAAAAAAAGCCTGATTTAATCAGGTCAAATTTTGTCCACTGACCGGATAAATAATACAGAAATAAGCAAAAAAAAAACTGAAAACCGGTTTTGCCGTTTTAAAATGGTGTCCCCTTAGCCCGTTGTGTTTTAAGTGCTTCAATATACCATTGAAATTCATCCAGGAAACGATTTGTGGAAGGATCGATATATTTATTTTGTGGAGTTCCTTTTTCATCTAAAGAAGATGATATTTGAGGAATAGGTAGTATGGAAGATATAGCAGGCATTCCCAGCTCCCCGAGCACGGCTCTCAGGTGCATTGCTACGCGCATACCTCCGAAAATTCCGGCTGAATAACCTGCTATAGCACTAGGCTTGAACGTGTATTCACTTTGAAAGTGATCAAGGATATTCTTTAAAGCAGGAGGGATGCTGTGGTTGTATTCACCGCTGACAATTAAAAAACCATCAGCCCGGTCAAATATTTTTGATAACTTCTCCATAGATTCCGGAGCTTTTTCTGCTTCAAACTCTTTATACATTTTATCAAGCAGTGGTAATGGGTATTCTAACGGATCAATGAGGTCTACATGAATGTAACGTTCCTGCAGTTTTCGCTTTAAATACATGGCGGCCCGGATCCCCTGCCGGTCTTTACGCACAGAACCATAGATTAAGGCTATTTTTGTCGTCATAAAAATATTATTTTATTCATTGAAAAACAATATCAAACGCTTAATGTTCGTATGGGTAATGGATTTGAAATTTATTGTCGTGAAGTGAAATGTGTATATAAAAAACAGAACTTAAGTTGGTTATCAAATAGTTGATTTTGTTTGATATTTGGTGTCAGGTTTTCGATTTATTACAGAAATAAAAGGTACTTTCGCGACTCATTTTAAGATTATAATAAAAGAATGCAAAACATTAGAAATATAGCTATTATAGCTCACGTAGACCATGGCAAGACAACACTTGTAGACCGGATCTTACACCAGTCAAAGCTCTTCCGCGAAAATGAATCGGTTCAGGATTTGATTCTGGACTCAAATGATCTTGAGCGCGAACGGGGAATTACGATTCTTTCCAAGAATGTATCGGTAAAATATAAAGATACAAAAATTAATATTATTGATACTCCCGGTCACAGTGATTTCGGCGGAGAAGTAGAGCGTGTCTTAAACATGGCTGACGGCGTGTTATTACTTGTCGATGCCTTTGAAGGGCCTATGCCTCAGACGCGATTTGTATTGCAAAAGGCTTTACAGTTGAAACTGCGCCCCATTGTTGTGATCAATAAAGTAGATAAGCCGAACTGTTCTCCTGACGAGGTTCAGGAGTCTGTTTTTGATTTGATGTTCAGTTTGGATGGTGATGAGGAACAACTTAACTTTCCCACTGTTTATGGTTCTTCCAAAGAAGGCTGGATGGGGCCTGATTTCGAAAATCCGACCAATGACATTAGCTATTTGTTAGATGTAATTCTGGATTACGTTCCATTCCCTGCTATTTCAGAAGGGAGTTTGCAAATGCGCATCTCCTCAATTGATTATTCCTCTTATGTTGGAAGAATTGCTGTTGGGAAGATTACCCGGGGTAAGCTGCAGGCTGGCATGCCTGTTTCAATTGTAAAACGAGACAATACCACTTTCCGTTCGCAGATTAAGGAAGTATACTTATTTGAAGGCTTAGGAAAAAGAAAAGTTAAAGATGAAGTTGTTGCCGGAGAGATTTGTGCCTTAATGGGGCCCGAAAATTTTGATATTGGAGATACGATTGCTGATCATGAAAATCCTGAAGGATTAATTCCGGTAGCTATTGATGAACCGACTATGAGCATGCTTTTCACCGTGAATAATTCCCCTTTTTACGGACAGGAAGGAGAGTATGTGACCTCCCGTCATTTGAGAGAACGATTATTCCGGGAAACGGAAAAGGATTTGGCATTACGTGTTGAAGAAACCCAGTCGCCTGAGCGATTGTTAGTATATGGACGCGGGGTGTTGCACCTTTCCATATTAGTGGAAACGATGCGCCGCGAAGGATATGAATTTCAATTAGGTCAACCTCAGGTATTAATTAAGGAGATAGATGGTGTTAAAAATGAACCCATAGAAATACTTACAGTTCAAACTCCTGAGGCTTTTACAGGAAAAATTATTGAAATTGTCACAAAACGAAAAGGGGACGTCAGAAGTATTACCAATAAAAACGACCGGCAGGTGCTTGAATTCGATATTCCTGCGCGCGGAATTATTGGACTGACAAATTCACTAATGACTGTTTCCGGCGGGGAAGCGCTGGTATCTCATCAATTTAAAGCCTTTGAACCCTGGAAAGGGGAAATGGAGCATAAACGTAATGGTTCCATAATAGCTATGGAAACAGGAAAAGCCCTGGCTTATTCGATTGATAAAATGCAAGACCGTGGCAAATTCTTTATCGTCCCCATGGATGAAGTTTATGCCGGACAGGTGATTGGGGAAAATACGCGGAAAGATGATCTGGAAGTCAATATTACCAAAGGAAAGAAACTCTCGAATGTGCGTGCTTCCGGATCTGATGATAAAGTGTTGCTGGCGCCTCCGGTGAAATTTTCACTGGAAGAATCCATGGAATATATCGGAGATGATGAATATCTTGAAATTACACCTCGTTCCATACGTATTCGTAAAATATTATTGGATGAGCATGAACGCAAGCGTCATATGAAACAAAAGCAATAATTATTTTTTTATCCGAGTTTATTATTATGGTCTATACTCTCAGATTTTTTCAATAAAAAAAGAGATAATGACTGATAAAAGAAAGTTTTAAAAAAAAACGCGCTATCAATTGACAGCGCGTTTTTTATATTTTGAAGATTTTTAATCATCTAGTTTATGTACAACCAGTCCTGAGCGTAGTTTTGGCTCAAACCAGGTTGTTTTAGGTGGCATAATCTCGCCGCTGTCAGCAATATTTAGTAATTGCTCCAGCGAAACAGGATAAAGGGCAAAAGCCACTTTCATTTCACCACTGTCAACGCGCTTTTTAAGTTCTTCCAGGCCACGAATGCCGCCAACAAAGTCGATGCGGTCGCTGGTGCGAAGGTCCTTAATGTCAAGCAAGTTGTCCAAAACATGGTTTGACAGGACAGTTACATCCAGAACACCAATCGGGTCCTTATCGTCATAAGTCCCTTCTTTGGCAGTTAAAGAGTACCATTTCCCGTCCAGATACATACCAAAATTGTGCAGTCTGTCCGGTTTATAGATTTCTTCACCTTTTTCTTCTACTGTGAATGTATTTTCGAGCTTTTTCAGAAATTCATCGGATGACATGCCGTTAAGGTCTTTAACAACACGATTGTAATCGATGATGTCCAGTTGATTGTCAGGGAAATGCACGGCTAAGAAGAAGTTGTATTCTTCATTACCGGTATGATCGGGATTATTTTCCTTTTTCTCGTTGCCTACCAAAGCAGCAGCAGCCGTTCTGTGGTGTCCGTCAGCGACATAAGTGTTGGGTATAGCTTCAAAAAGCTGTATCAGGTGCTGAATTGTTTCAACGTCATCAACTACCCAGAATTCGTGCTCTACATTGTCATCAGCAACAAAGTCATAGACAGGATCGTGTTCATTTACCCATTTTTCAATGATTTCGTCAATCTCGGGCACTGCTCTGTAAGTGAAAAATACCGGTTCCATGTTAGCGTTCGTAACACGTACATGTTTCATCCGGTCTTCTTCTTTAGCAGCGCGGGTAAGTTCATGTTTCTTGATCACATCATTCATATAATCCTGAACACCTGCGCATCCAACCAAACCATATTGTTTGTGATCACCTCTTTTCTGTGAATAGATATAGAGTTTTTCTTCCAAGTCCTGCACTAGCCAGTCATTTTCGAGAAACTTATCAAAGTTTTCTTTGGCTTTGTTATAGACTTCGTTGGAATAAGGGTCTGTATCTTTGGGCAGGTCAATTTCAGGTTTGATGATATGGAGTAATGATTTCTCATTACCTTCAGCCTCTTTGCGTGCTTCTTCGGAGTTCAAAACGTCGTAAGGACGTGAAGCAACATCTTTTGCCAGTTCTTTCGGAGGTCTTAATCCTTTAAATGGTTTTAAAGTAGCCATCGTTTTTGGTTTTTAACGGTTATTGATATCTTGGCTGATTTTCTTCTGTTGAAGAATAACTTCCGTTCCCATTACTACTGTGATTGTTACCGCTGCCGTTATTGTTTCTTTGCAATGAAGATATCAATGCACCCAGCATTTTAGACAATTCAATTAGTTGACCTCTGGATTCTTCCAAAGCATTATCACTAAGATATCCAAACCGGTGTGATATCGTTGTTAAAACAACACATTCACGGATGGAGCTTTTGGAAAGTTTTAAGTGGTAAACAAATTGACTTTTCGTTCTTCCGGACCCTTCAGCAATGCTAATGGCAATTGATTGAGAGGCATTACGGAATTTAGCTCCCAGTCCATTATCATCTAATTCAGGAAACAGTTTTGTTGTTTCAAAAACCCAGTCAATGTAGGTTAATACCTTGTCATAAAGTCGCAGGTCTTCGAATCTAAAAAAGCTATAATTCCGTTCTTCTCGCGGTAAACTTTCCTGCATTTCTTCTTTTTCTCTGTATTCTTCCTTCATGGTAAAACAGTTTAATAATTAGGCGGGCAAAAATAGGTTATTTTGCCAACAGTCCAATAGGTTTTGATAATTTATCAGCTTTTGTTTTTATTTATTTACTTGAAATGTTGTATCGTTATTTTTAAGATAGTTTACAATCTGCTCAGCAGCAGCAAGTCCTGCGTTTATATTGGCCTCTGCAGTTTGAGCTCCCATTTTCTTGGGTGTGAAGAAATAACGACCATCATAGTTCTCCGCTATCTGATCAGCACAATCCGGTGCTATATCCGACAGGTAATGAAAGTCATTACGTTCCTCCATAACTTTTAAAAGTTCCTCTTCGTTGATCACTTCCTTTCGGGCTGTATTGACCAGTGTTGCATTTTCCGGCATCTTATTCAGTAAGTCATAACCAATAGACTTTTTCGTTTTTTCATTGGAAGGAATGTGAAGCGAAACGTACTGACATTTCTCATATAGTTCTCCAACGGAACTAACCGGTTTTACGCCCATATTTTCTATTTCTTTGCTATCCTTAAACGGATCAAAAGCATAGATATCCATGTTAAAACCTTTGGCAATTTCAGCTACATACTGACCTACATGGCCAAAAGCATGAATGCCTAAAGTTTTATTCCGGAGTTCTGTACCAGATTTTCCATTGAAATGTCCGCGTGCATGAAAAACCATCATTCCCAGAGCCAGTTCAGCAACTGCATTGGAATTTTGGCCCGGTGTGTTCATTACAGCCACATTATTTTTTGTTGCAGCGTCCAGGTCAACATTGTCGTAACCGGCACCTGCCCGGACAACAATTTTTAGGTTATCAGCAGCTTCAATGACATCTGATGTGACTTTGTCACTTCTGATGATTAATGCTGTCGCGTCTTTTACAGCATCCAATAAATCGGTTTTGTCTTTATATTTTTCCAGCAGAGTAACTTCATAACCTGCATCACCTGCAATTTTCTTGATCCCGGGAATGGCATCCGGATGGAATGGCTTCTCGGTTGCTACCAGTAATTTTGTCATATTTAAAAAAGTTTTTTGTTCAACAATGAAAAGCCTCAAACTGCTGTGCCGTTTGAGGCTTTTGCTTCTATTTCGTTAATGTTTTGCTTCAAATTCTTTCATGGTGTCTACTAATGCTTCTACGCTTTCTTTAGGAAGAGCATTGTAGAGCGATGCACGGAAACCACCAACAGAGCGGTGTCCTTTAATACCAACCATGCCTTTGTTTGTAGCAAATTCAAAGAATTCTTTTTCGAGTTCTGCATACTCATCGTTCATAATGAAGCACACATTCATTAGTGAGCGGTCTTCTTCTTTAGCTACTGTAGGTTTAAACAATTTGTTTCTTTTAATCTCATCGTAAAGCATGTTGGCTTTTTCGATGTTCACTTTCTGCATGGCTTCAACGCCTCCATTCTGCTGTAGCCATTTTAGTGTTTGTAATGCAGAGTATACCGGAACAACAGGTGGTGTATTGAACATCGACCCTTTCTTGATATGTGTGCGGTAGTCGAGCATTGTTGGAATATCCCGGTCTACTTTACCCAGTAAATCTTCTTTTACAATAACAAAAGTTACTCCGGAGGGAGCAAGGTTTTTCTGCGCGCCGCCATAAATTATCCCATATTTACTCACGTCAACAGGACGGCTGAAAATATCGGAAGACATATCAGCTACCAATGGAACCGGACTGTCCAAATCTTTTTTAATCTCGGTGCCATAGATGGTGTTATTGGTTGTAATATGGAAATAATCCGCATCTTTAGGGATTGTGAATTCCGGAATGTAGTTGAATGTTTTATCTTCAGAGGAAGCTACAACATCAACATCACCGAACAATTTCGCTTCTTTGATCGCTTTTGTTGCCCAGGAGCCTGTGTTAAGGTAAGCTGATTTGTTTTGCATCAGGTTGAAAGGAATCATAGCAAACTGAAGGCTTGCTCCTCCTCCCAGGAAAAGGACTTTATAGCCTTCCGGGATGTTCAACAGGTCTTTGAAAGCTTGTTGTGCATCTTCCATTACAGCTTCAAATTCCTTGCTGCGATGGGAAATTTCCATTAAAGAAAGTCCCATGCCTTCAAAATCTTTGATAGCTTCGGCAGTTTTTTTAATCGTGAATTCAGGCATGATGGATGGGCCTGCATAAAAATTATGTTTTTTCATAGTTTGTGGTTTTTGATTGTTTATTCGATTGTTTTTAGCAATTCATCTGACCGCGAATTTGCAAAAAATTTTTCAAATTTTAAAGTATAAAGTCAAAATAATCTAACTTCTGCATCTTTTTTTTGCTTTGTTATCATAGCATTTTACTAAATAGAAACGAATATAGATCAGTATTAATTGCTTGTCTTAAATTTTGGTTATTTGCTATAGCGAACCTTCGAGATATTAAACGGGAGAAAGGCTTCCTATGTTTTTAATTATTTTTCCTTCTATCTGACCAAATTATAAATTATATTAGAATATAATATTGGAAATTAGTAATATATAAAGGTTTTGTAAAAAATGTTTTAAGTATATGGTGTTGAGTTATAATATAAAGCGGTGGTGGTTACAAGGTTATAGTTGTTTGGAATTATAGCTTTATAACCTTGGATGCTGACAATTATATTACTATATTTGCTAACAGGATTTACGGAAAACCGACAAAAAAGTCTTCCAAAATGGAAATTCAGCAGGAAATAATTGATGAAATAAAGGAAGAGATAGCCCAATTTTTAAAACGGCATACTATTGATGAAAAGCAAAAGCAGAGCTTGCTGAAAGCTCCTGCATTATTGAATATGTTAAATCAGTTGTATGTAGATAGCGGATTACCTCTGGAACAAGATCTGGAGGTTAGCTCTGCTGTTCGGTATATAAATTCTATCTATGATTTTTTACCTGCAGATTTTTCCGGCCCGATGGGATCGCTTGACGATATTTTGGTTGCTGCTTTAGTGCTTAAGAAATTGAATAAAACTATTGATTTGAGTAAGTACTGTGATAAGAAACCGAATTTTGATCAAATAAGTAAGGATATTATTGAATTAGGTGAAGAATACCTTCCGGATTATGTTCATCAGCGGATACAAAGAGAATTTGCATAAAAATTTGCAGATACTATAAACAATTTACCGCTTCTATTGTCTTTTATGGAAAATGTGGAATGCATTTTATAAACCAAAGGATGTACCAGGCATTGAAGCAAACATAGCTATCCTTGGGAACTGGATTATTAATTAAGAAACCTAATAATTATGAAGAAAACAGGCATTTTTTATGGATCATCAAGTGGTGAAACAGAATATGTGGCTAAACAAATACAAAAAGAGCTAGGCGGTGAAAATAAGGCAGAAGTAAAAAACATTGTAATGACTGATGAGGAAGATTTCGAAAAATTTGATAACTTGATCCTTGGCACTTCAACCTGGCGAGATTCAAGTCTTCAATATGATTGGGAGTTTTATCAAAATTTACTGGAAAAAACGGATTTTTCCGGTAAAAAAGTAGCTCTTTTTGGTACAGGTGATCAGGTCAATTATCCGGATAACTTTGTAGATGCCATGAAAATCCTTTATGACAAAGTGAAGGAAAACAATGGTGACGTTGTAGGTGCTGTTGAGACAGATGATTACCGGTTTAATAAATCAAAAGCTGTGGTTAACAAAAAATTTGTTGGATTACCTGTTGATGAAACCAATGAATATCAAAAAACACCTGAAAGAGTTAAAAAATGGTGTGAAAGGCTAAAAAAGGAATTTCACTAAACCTGAGGTTTTTAAGTAACTACTTCAGAAAAGAAGTATTGAATTACGGAATAAAAAAAAGGAACAATCTTCAGAATTGTTCCTTTTTTTGGTTAATGTTTTTATTTCAGGTGTTTATGGTCCTCGTGGAACTGTATGAGTCTGTTTTCAAGATCAGGAAACTGATCTCTGCTAACAAGGGAAACACAGGCACGTAACCCTTCTGTGCGTTCGCTTCCTGTTATGTCGAGCGAGATAGCGCTAATGCCATAATATACCAGTTTATGTATCAGTTCTTCACCGTCCAGTCCGGGATATGAAATGGTGAAATAGAATCCGTCGGCAATGGGCTGGTCTTCGTCCTTATCATAAACGATTTCGAAACCATTGTCTGTGAAAAGCTTCTTCATGATCTTAGCCTTTTCACCGTATTCTTTCACTACTTCAATAAAGTTATATTCTCCGTCGTTTACAGCTTTTAGCATGGCTGCCAGTCCATATTGCGGAGCATGTGATGTTCCGGCACTCAATGGATAAATAGTGCTGAACAAAAGATTATGACCAAAGCCTTCGGAATTATAAAAACGCTTCAAATCCGGGCATTTCTTTTCATACAAAGCATCTGCAATGATAAACATACCCACTCGCTGACCGGCATAGCTGAAGGATTTAGAGCTGGATATCAGCATGATATAGTTGTCTGTGTATTGGGCAACTGTATCCTGATATGGTGGTTCTCCGGGTTTTGAAATGTCTTTACGAAAATCCATGCCAATGTATGCCAGATCTTCAATGATGACCACATCATATTTATTGGCCATTTTTCCTATGATTTGCAATTCTTTATCTGTAAAGCAAATCCAGGAGGGGTTGTTCGGATTGGAATAGATGATTGTTGAGATATTCCCTTTTGATAAGTAGGCCTCCAGTTTTTCTTCCAGCTTATCGCCACGGTAATTGTAAACGTCAAAAGTTTCATAAGGAATACCCAGCACCTGGCATTGCATTTTCTGCACCGGAAAACCGGGATCAATAAATAATACTGTATCCTTATCTTTATGCATGCGGGTTGTTGTCATGAAAGCTGCAAAACCGCCCTGCATGGAGCCGACAGTAGGCAGACAGTGTTCGGGAGCCACATCCACATTCAGGAAATTCTTAACAAACCGGGACATTTCCGTTTTGAGTTTTGGAATGCCCTGGATGTCAGGATAAGTTGATGCTACTCCGTTTTTTAGTGCCTCTATTTCGGCATTAACGCCTATTTCTGAGGCGGGCAGGCCGGGAATTCCCATTTCCATGCGAACAAAACGTTCTCCGCTTTCCTTTTCTATATCATCTACCAGCTTTTTAATTTCCCGGATTGAGGCTTTGCCAACACTGTCAATATTGTTTGCTGCTAATTTCTTGTTAACGATTTCTGCGTTTATTGGTGTGTCTTTATTCATGGTTTTACAGATTTAAGTTTGTACTTTATATTGTCAAATATATTATATGGCATGGATGCGGTCTGAAAACAATATTTTTAAACCGCTAAAAACCAAATTTATACTTTTTCAGGATGGCTTTATATTTTGATTTTCTACCATATACAATCAAAGATTTGTTTGCCCAAAGTTCGTTAAAATCGGTGAAATTTCAAAAATTATTTTTCTGTGCCTTTCAGACTTGCAACGGCCAGTAAAACACCGAGCACGATCCCCAGGATAGCAGCAAACAATACGCGCATATCAGGAGGAAGCATGAATGTGATTGTATGTGCCGGTATCCAGAAAAACGGGATAGTTTTCTTAAATACAAAATTCCATTGAACGTCCCAATTCAGGTTGACAAATATTTTGCGAAAATTGATCGGGGTGAAAAAGCCTTTTATCGTTCCTCCGTTCCATATAATATGCGTATCCGTGATCTTATGGAAGGTCATAAATACGGGAGCAAAAATCAGGTTCATCGCCACACTGGTACAAAAAGCCGTTAATAGTTTGATCCCTGAGAAAGAGTCGCCCAGTGCTGTTGTCGCTTCTTCCAGGCCAAGATATGCAAGTACCGCCGGGGTTCCTGTGGAAAAAATTATGAATGCGATTTTTATCGTTATACCGATAAATCCCCAAACAATAGCCCGCGGGATAACGCCGAATCCTTTGCGGTAATAAATTCCCTCTTTGATCCGCAAAGCTATCAGTTCTCCCAAGGTTGCAAGAATAGCAAATTTGATAAAACTGGCGATAAGTCCATAATTCTTATTGAAGCTGTTATAAGACTCGTATAAGGCATCCGAAATAAAAAAAGGAGCAAAAAAGACAATCACTCCCAGCAGCACATAAATATCACTTTTCTTCATAAAATCCGTCGTTTAATTAATTCTTCGTATAGACCATTTGCGTGATCATTAGATGCAAAGCAAATATCATATAATAGATTCAGCCTTGTTTGCGCCTGCAAAACTATGGTTTTTTATGATATGTACAAGCAGGTGAAGAGCTGTTGACTTTAGAGTTCTTTTTCATAAAAAAGCTGGTAATAGTGCATTTTGCTTTCTTCGTCATAACCTCGTTGTACTTTGCTTCTGTCGCCATGGATATAAATATGAAAATTCTTATCCAGTTTGATGACGCTTTTGAAGATTTTGGATTGCTTTTTTACGGCGGGTTCGGAAATTTCGAATGATTCGGGAAATGGATCGTCAATTTCTTTGGTATATTCTTCTTTAAAGTTGTTGAAGCTTGAGATGACTTCCGGTTGTTCAATCACTTCTTTTGAAAATTCTTCAAAATTAAAGTTTTCTTTTTCTTTAAAGTATTGAGCTGACTTATTTAACAAGGCTGCCTGATCAGCTTTGTCTGTTTCAAACTCTTCCGGTAATTTTTGAGCAACAAAATTTTTGCACATCTGTATTGCCTGGCGGGTTTGAAAGTATTCATCTTTCCGGTTTTCAACTCCTAAAAACTCATCAAACCAATAATGGGCATCGGAATTCTTGTTCAGGTTATCAATAACTTCCAGCAAATAGCCGTTTTCTTGTTCAAGGTTGTAGATTATGCATCCCTTGTCCAGTTTGTTGATGTTGATCCCGTCCTCGTGATCTATTTCAAAGCTTTGCCCACTGGGATATACCGTAAGAAATGTTTCTTTGGACTCAGATTTGAATAATCCTAAGGCATCAACAATCTTATTCTCTACCAGGCAGTTTTTAAAATAGACGGTATAAAATTCACCGGGTTTGATCTTCGGATGGTCTGATTTTTCATAAAGCCGTTTAGCTAATTTTACGGAAGCGTCATAAATCGAATCCGGATTTTCAAAAATCTCATTGGCATGGTGGTATACTTCATTAAATTGCAGGTCGTTATCATGAGAAAAATGATAATATTCCAGTTTTTTAAAAGGAGCAAGGAAGTATTGCAGTAAAAGCTCCTGAATGGTTTCGCTGGTTTGCAGTGGGGCTTTGGAAAATTTAATGTTCTCTTCTTCAGCTTTATTACCGACAACATGCAAAACAATTGATTCGATACTCGTATTTTTTTGAAAATCATCCATAGTGTGGAAGCTTTAAGTAAAATAAGGATGCCGTTTTCCACTGAGGAAAAGGCACCCCTATGACTTTTATTTATTAAAATGCGATAATTTTATTTTTCAATACGTATTCTGGCATCAACGGCAGTTACGTGCTTTTGAGTTCCCAACAGCGGATTCAGGTCCAGTTCCTGTATTTCCGGTGCTGCTTTTAACAAGGCTGAAAGACGTGAAACTGTTTCTGCAAACATATCTTCATTAACACCTTCTTCTCCACGGACACCTTCAATTAACTTATAGCTCTTTAAGCCGCGGATCATGTTTAAAGCTTCTTCTACACTAACCGGTGCAATGGCATTTTTAACATCTCTCAATACTTCAATAAAAATACCGCCCAGGCCGCAAAGGACCATGTGTCCGAATTTGGGTTCATATTTAGCTCCGGCGAATAATTCCGTGCCACTTAACATAGGTTGCATTAAAATACCTGTTGTATCTTCGATCTGCATCATGCGGTTAAACTCCTTTTCCACTGTTTCATCGCTATCTACATTGAGCACAACACCGCCAACATCTGATTTGTGTACGGGGCCAACTACTTTCATTACAACCGGATACCCCAGGTTTTTAGCTTTTTGAACTGCTTCTGATTTTTCCGTAGCAACAGCTTCACCGGCACGCTTGATACCTGCCGCATCTAACAACTCCTGTACATCTTCCGGCTTCAGATAACCACTGTCGGATTTGTCGATAATGGCTCTTATTATTTTTTCATCAATAGATGGAATTTCGGTCTTTTCCGGTGATGGTGCCGGCGTGTTATATACTTGTGTGATTGCTCTTCCTAAATTTACTTCGTCAGGGAAATTCACGTTTCCTTTGCTGAGAAATTCTTTTGTTTCCTCTTGTGCCATAAGAGGGGAAGGCAATACAGGATAAATCGGCTTTTGGGATGTTTTTATTTTTTCATCCAGCACACGATAAGCATCAAAAATGGGAAACAATCCGGGAGTGCCGAAGATAACGACCATACCATCAATATGGTCAAACTCTTTGTCTACATAATCGATGATTGTTCCTAATTGTTCGGCAGTACCGGTGGCCAAAAAGTCAATTGGGTTGGCTACTGAAGATCCGGGGAAAAGCTGTTCTTTCAGCTCATCAGCTTTGGCTCCTTCAATAGCGGGGACATTCAGGCCTCCATTAGAGAGTGCATCAGTCAGCATTACTGCAGGGCCACCTGCGTGTGTAATTATGGCAATATTTTTTCCTTTCAGCTCGGGATGCATGAATACGGAAGCGACGTTGATCAACTCTTCGCGTCCATAACAGCGAACAATGCCGGCTTTTCTAAATAGAGCATCAACAGCGGCATCAGAGCTGGCTAAAGCGCCCGTATGGGAAGAAGCAGCGCGGCTACCTGCATCGGAAGCACCTGCTTTCACAGCGGCAATACGGCAGCCCTTTCTGATGAGGCTTGAAGCATGTTTGAGCAACATCTGTGGTTTGTTAATGGTCTCAAGATACAACAGTTTGACTTTGGAGTCCTTTTGGGGATCAAAATTCTCGTCCATGTGCTTGAGGACTTCTTCTACCCCCATTTGGGCACTATTTCCAACGGAGAAAACACTGGAAAACTTCAATCCTTTGGGAATTCCGGACTCAAGGATAAAGACAGCCGTAGCGCCGGAGCCTGAGATAAAGTCTACGCCTTTAGGGTCTAATTCCGGAATGGGTTCCGTAAAAATACTGTGATGATGAGGTGTTAACAAGCCGACACAGTTTGGACCTATCAGAGCGCCATCCACTTTATTTATCGCTTCTACGACTTTTTCTTCCAGCTGAGCGCCTTCTTCACTTTCTTCGCTATAGCCTGCTGAAAGTATAATAAAAGCTTTCGTGTTTTTTTCTTGTGTTAGGGTTTCTACCACAGGAAGCGTATGCTTCGCTGCAATGGCAATAATGGCAAGGTCAACTTCCGGAAGATCCCGGGGATCTTTGTAGCTTTTTATGCCCTGAACTTCGTCCATTTTGGGGTTCATAACATATAGATCACCTTCAAATTGGCCATCAATAATATTCTTTAAAACTTTTCCTCCCGGTTTTTGTATGTCACTGGAGCCGCCTACTACGACTATACTTTTCGGGTTTGTTAACTGTTTATTTATCATTTAGAATGGTTTTTTTGTTTGGCTTGCTAAAATATAAAATTAAAAGGACTTTAAGGTTAAATTGATTATACAAACAATGAAGTTGAGACAGGTGCGTTATATATTGAGTTTAAAGTATTTGATTTTATTGACTTACAGCAAAATGATATTTAGACAGGAGTTTTTTATAGTCACCCGGTGACTAATTTATATCTTCATCATTAGTTCTTTGAGTATTCAAAAGCGATTTAATTT
>JBNJGZ010000007.1:0-10373 GCA_051748065.1 Bacteroidota bacterium | reverse complement strand
CAGCAAAATGATATTTAGACAGGAGTTTTTTATAGTCACCCGGTGACTAATTTATATCTTCATCATTAGTTCTTTGAGTATTCAAAAGCGATTTAATTTGAAAAAATTATCACTAATTTAACTTTCAGTTAAAGATTATGTATTATATTTATAGCTCACTAATAGAATTTTAAATCTCGGAAATGCAAGAAATTTTGTTAAGGTCTTAAAGGGGACATAATTAGAGTCTGTCTATAATGTCGAGTGTTTGATTCAGAATGTTCGAGATCAAAGCTTGCCCCACATTTATCGGGGGCGTGCGAAAATTTTAAACCGCAGTATCTGCCAGCCGGCGGATTAGAGGATTTAAAATTTGAGCAACAACGCAGATAACGGACATTATGGACAAACACTAATTAATGGCATATAGGGGAAATACGAACTCTAGTTCATAAAATATCAAACAGAAATTTGTCAATCAGATACAACCTAAAAATTTAAATATGAAGCATATAAGTTTGTTTATTATTCTTTTTGCGGTTTTGCTGTCTTCCTGCAATAAGCGTGAAGTGGAGTCTGATAATCCGGGTGAAAAGGTTGAAGGCTTTCGTCCTGTTTATATGGATTTGGATGAAGCAAAGGATTTATCCGTGAAAGGGGCGCAACCACTTGAAGATCCCGGAAAAATTTACTGGTATTATAATTATGTTTTTCTTACCGAAAAAGGGAAAGGGGTGCATGTTATTGACATTGCCGACCCCTCTAATCCACAAAAGATATCGTTTATAAAAATTCCCGGGGTGAATGATGTAGCTGTAAAAAGTAATTATTTGTATGCTGATAATGTTTCTGATCTTGTGATCTTTAATATTAACAATATGGATGCCATTACTTTTACAGATCGCATTGAAGATGTGTATCCCGTTGAGCAACAGATGTACCCAAGTGGAGTAACCGGTTATTTTGAGTGTGTTGATACAACGAAAGGCGTAGTTGTTGATTGGCAAAAAGTAAAATTGGAGGATCCCAAATGTCAAAAATAAAAAATACAATGAGAACAGGAGTTATAGGTTTTCTATGGGTTGCTATGATGGTTGTTTTCGCTTCCTGCGAAGAGTCATCAGGCCCCGGTGAATCGTTTGACTCATCACAAAATAATACAGATCCCAAAATAGCAGCGTCAGGGAAAGCCGGGTCGATGGCGCGGATGACCGTCCTTGGTAATTATCTGTATGCAGTGGATAATGAGAGCCTGAAGGTTTTTAATATAAACAAACCGGATAAACCGGCTTATACAAATGATGTAGAGATTGGCCGTGACATTGAAACCATCTTTGGGTTTAAAAACCATCTTTATATTGGTTCCAGCAGTGCTGTTTATATCTATAACGTGGATGATCCCACCCAACCGCAAGAGGTAACCATGATTCAGCACATGTTGAGTTGTGATCCCGTTGTAGCTAATGACACTATTGCTTTTTCCACTATTCGAAGCACTAGTATATGCCGCTGGAATAACTGGTCGGTAAATGAATTGCTGGTATTAGATGTGTCAAATATGAATAATGTAACGGAAACACACAATTATCAGTTGGATTTTAGCCCGTACGGTTTAGGAATGAAGGATACTACTTTATTCCTTTGTAAAGGTGAAGATGGAATTGATCTTTATGACATACGGGAGCTGAGTAATACAAGTAATTATCAGCTTAATAGTTTTAATTCCATATCCGGTATTGATGCTTTTGATGTAATTGTTCATGAGGAATTGTTGATGGTCGTTGGAAAAGACGGATATTTCATGTATGATATTTCTGATGTTATGAATATTCAAAAATTATCTGAAATTCAAACCAATTAAATCTATGATTAGACAAGTAATATTGTGCGCTTTTGTTTTCGGATTGTTGTTTTCCGCAATTAAAGCTAATGCTCAACAAAATATTGAAGTCGATGATTTTTCTGATACTGTCAATACCAATCGCTATTTGAAATTTCATATGACAACGATTTTCGAAATTGAACCTGCTTTGCAGTTTGCTTACTCCTATCCGATTTGGGATGGTCGCTATCAGATGCAGCATGAATTGGGTTATGTCACCTGGAATCGCACCTATTATTTCTGGGATCGTAAAGATGTTTCTTATTATGGTGTACGGTTACGGAATCAATTGCGGCATTATTATTTAACAAAGTCAGAAGCTAAAAAAGATAAGAATAACAGAGATACTAAACGAAACTATGTAGCGCTTGATGCCATGTATAAATATGGTAATATTTGGCAGGAAAGAGATATTTGGCATCAGGATGGGATTTATTCAGAGCGGATGGGTATTGTAACTCATAAACACGTAGCTGCTTTGCATGCTGTTATCGGTAAAGAGTCAGAATTTCTTGCCGGTTCGGGAACTATATTTGATTATTATGCCGGGGTTGGTTTTAGGTACAAGTCATTGCATAGCAAAAAAGAAGATCTTATATCGGAAGCTTCACTATCTCCCTTTTTCTATGACGACAACAGAGGGCCTTTACTGTTTCTTAGTGTGATGGCCGGTATCCGTATTGGTTTCCAGCTCTGATGGCGAAAATGCTTCGCGTATTGCATTTTCAATCATCACAAAATATCCTTTTTCTATGCTGTAGGCAGTAACCCGGAAAACATAATTTTCACCGGTTTCTTGTTCGGCACGGATCATGGGTTTTTTAATCCGGCTGGTCCAGGGCAGGGAAAGCAACGATTTGCGAATTTCCTGTAGGGTTTGTTCTATAGTTTTGTCTTTCGAAGTTTTTAGTGTAAATGTATGGCTTAGAATTTTTTCTGCCGGATGTGAGCGAATAAGTTCTTGTTTAATAATCATTGTATAGGGTAAAAAAATACTTTTTCCATTTTCGGTTTCCAAAATCAAATTGCGTATTCCGAAACGCTTGATTTTGCCATGATGATCAGCAATGTCAACCATATCGTTAAGGTTTAATCCTCTGTTTGCTTTAATAATAATTCCGGCGATTATGTCCCGCAAGGCATACCATGCAAACCAAACAAAGATCAGCAGCACAAGTATTCCCAGTGCAAGAGCAAAGTAGCTGTTATATTTGATAAAATAGTTAATTCCCCATATCAGGAAAATAAACCAGGCCACGAATTCAATTATCGGAAGCGCCTTTTTAAATCGTCTTTTTTGGAGGGTTTTTACGGTAAGTAATGGAACCACAAAATTTAATACACGGAATAATCCCAATAAAACAATAGCGATCAGTAAGAAGAAATAAACTGCCGATGATGAAAACTGTGCTTGTATCTCGTTCATGACTATATTATTTTCATTTCATTCAACTTTGTCATCAAATGCGGATAAATGACCGGGTTAATTTCATACACTTCTTTTCCATTTTCTAGAATGATGCCGGATAGTTTCAGTGCCTTTATTTGATATTCAGCTTCCTGGGTGCTGTATCGCATTATTCTGCTCAGTTTTTTAACGGTTACTCTTCGGTGAAGTATGATTTGTGTTATGGTAATATACCATTGCGATTCCAAATGTTTTAGTTTTTCAAGGTCCGGAACTTCAGGTTCAGAGATTTGAATAATACCGTTATTGAATTCCCGGATATTATTGATCCAGGTTTGCAGAGCTATACCGATATTTCCCCGGGAATAGCTGAAGTATCTGGAGAACAAGCGGGCACGCGATTGTGCTTTTAACTTGTTTTCAGGTTGTTTTCCCAGTTTTAGCTTTAGGTTTCCTGATGCATGGCGCAGCATGATAGCTTTGTCCAGGTCTTTGGCATTCATAGGTTCGCAATGGATCAGGCTGAGGAAGGAGTGTTCGATATTGTCGATTTTGTTGATCAGGGAAAAGGTTTGTTTGTTTAAAGTTATAATAAACAAATACTGATCAGAATATTTGCGGATGATATCCATGATCAGTTCTATGATTCGCATACCTTCACGCGTATTTTCCCACCACAGGTCTATGTCTTCAAATAAGATAACAGAGTTAGCAGGCAAATTGCTGAAGATATCGTCGTATTCACCGCTTTTATCTGTAGCTGAAATAAGGGCTTGTTTAAAGTCACTGTAGTTGACGGAGCCGGAATGCGGCGGGTTAATGGGAAGAAAGTTATTTTTATACATTAACTTATTGACGATATATTGCGCCAGGAAAGATTTGCCCGAATAGCTTTCCCCGGAGATAAGTAAGGCGCCTTTAAAACCAGAATTGTAGCGGTTTATGGCTTTTTTTGCTTTGGCCAGTTGGGTTTCCCGTCCTACATGGAAGTCCATCAGGTGATTATGCCGTCTTAAGAATAGTTGTTTATAGTAGAAAGGCAGCCTGTCAATAATTTGCCGGTTACCTCCGGCTGCTTCCACAATATCCAAAATATCCTCAATTCGCGCTTTTTTACGCTGATATTCAAGATTTAGTTGCTGAGCTAAAAGCAAGCTGCTCCGACGGTAATACAAGTTGCTCAAGTTGAGCAGACTACCCTGATAGATTTTTTTCAGTTGCTTTTGAAGCCCGGGCAGTGTTTTTTCTTTTTCTGACGTACGAATATATTGTCGTGAATGGAAAGCTTTGTGGCGGAATATGGAAAACTGAAGGTCTTCTGCAAAGGAGCTGACACGCTCGCTGAGCTGTAAATTAGTCTCTTCCTGTAATTTTTGTGTTTCCTTAATGGCAGTTTCAATTTGACTGGCCTGCTGATAAATGAAATCTGCCATTTCTTTTTCAGTGAATTCATCTTGTTTTTCGCTAAATGAAAAATCCAGCATTCTGACGTGCTCACGGATATGGCGATTATTTTGGCTGATTTTCTCCGGGAGCTTCTGTGTAATATTTTGTAGCGGCCCAATAAGTTCACTCTGGATCAGGTAATCCATAAAACGGTTAACAGAAAGCTTTACGGTAGTGACTTTCGAGTATTGCTGATTGTGAAATTCATTAAAACTGTCTTCACTCATCAGGGTAATAGAAGCCGGAAACAACCGGGACCCCAGTCGTATGCGACGGGAGGCAAAGTCAAGGATATTTCTGAAGTAATTATAGTAATGACTGTCATCATCAAAACTTAGCTCCTGCTCTAACTGCAACTCCTGTTCCGGTTTATGTATGAGAAGACTGTTGACACGGTCTAATATTTGTTGCTGTTTTTTATCGGTTAATGTGTGAAGCTTGGTTTCTGTTTCCTTCCGGATGTCATTAAATATTGTTTGGACTCTGGAGGAAAACTGTAATAAATAGGTTTCCAGCAAAATGGAATTAAAAAACAATATTTGATTTGTAAACCATTTTTGAGGAATACCCGAAAGCCATTTGGTTGTTTTCCTGAGTAGTTTTTGGTTTTTATTTAAAACATCATCAGATGCTTTTGAGCGTCCATCAATATGAGACAGATGCGTTGATAGCCGGTTCAGGGCATCAAATGTGTTTTCCCGGGCTTTGGGTAAAAGATGTTTCAGAGAATATTTCTGGGAATCGGATAAATTGCGGATAGTTTCCAGAACATCTTTCAGCAAGTGCATTCTGAGCTTCTCATCTTCCCCGTCTTTCGTTGTTTCCCGTTCAATGATGCCTTTGAAGTTTACATCAAGCTTTTCAATGGTTTTTTGAAGTTCAACAGCAAATTGACCGCAGATTATGCCCCAATGTTCAAGTATAATATTCAGTGTATGGTGTGTTGTTAATGGAAAATACTCTTTGAGCAGTTGTTTGTAGTAAATCGTTTTTGTTGGCTTTTTGCCTGTTAACCTGGAAAAAAACTTTTTCTTTCTCTTGTAAAATTTCAACCCGGAACGATCATCTGCATGAATATGAAGATCGTCTTCGGTAAGATGGACTTTTATTTTTTCTGGCTGCGCCTCAATAATAGCTTCGTTTTCCCGGATTAATGCCTGAATAGCATCCTGCATTAAATCTTTTTGTTCTTTGAGTTGCTTGTCACGAACACGAATAAGCTCATTGCCAATAGAGGAGAGCATTTTCTGTTTGATCTGTAATAACTTTTTGGCACGATCGTATTTTCCGGTTTTATTGTCTACTTTACCTACGCTGCGGGCTGTTTCGTGAAGAATGTTTTTGATGGTTTCTAAAAGTTGCTCATTTTCTTCAAAAAGTTTTCCCAGAGCATTTACCTTCACCCGGTTTATAGAGTCCAGCAGATCATCTTTTGTTTTTTGCAATTGAGTTGCCAGAACTTGTTTCTCAGGTAATTTTAATTCGGGGGTTGTGTCGCTTTGCTGAACAATACGGGCAACTTTGTTGGAAACTTTAGCTTGTTGAAGCGAATAAATATCGGCATTCAGTTCAATAGGTTTGATCTTTGATGAGGCTCTTACCAAAATAACCGTACCCAAATCTTCACATAAACCGTTGATGTTATGAATGTATTCTTTCTCATTACCTTCCTGAATGTAAGACAGTCCCAGGAAAATCAGGTCAGAGTTAACAGACTCCACCCGTATGATATCATAAAGTGGTTTATTTTCAATTTCATTGTTTATAATTTTTATGTCGGCCTTGATCCGTAAGTTGGCAAGGATATTCTCGGTCTCCTGATAAATATTTTCTTTTTGTTGATTTACCGGGTTGATGATCATAAGCCGTAATCTGGCCTGTTGCCAATCATGGGACAACCATAAGAATTTTACAAGCTGCAGGGCAAGATGGCTATTGCTGGCGCCACCTCTCCACCATATATCGATTGTTTTGTGATTTCCGAATCCTTTGGTTTTATCATAATCCATTAGCAACACGTTCATGTCCATTTTCTGCAGTTTTTTCAACATCTTCAAAAAACTGTCAGGTTCTTTGGTGTAACGTGCCCATCCCATCAGCACAGTATTAGGCTCGACGCCGGCAAAACCATAATTTTCCGTTATGTTGACAATAGCTTCGTAAATATTAGAAACTAATTGTTTTCTGGAAAAAATTCCGTATGTATTATTATCTGCGGGTATGGAACTGTCAGCTTGTTTATGTTTGGGCAGAATATTGTCATCATCACCATTTTGTTCGATCAGATCAAAATTGGATAAAAGTCCGTGTTTTCCTACCATAGCTTTTCCAAATTCAATCAAGTAGGGTCGGTTTTGTGTTCCGCCGCTAAACAGGATAATGTTGGGGCGCCAGTTGCGGTCTTCAAGTCCTTTTCTGTCCATCCGGTGAAGCGAAGTACGCATTAGAGCAGACCAGACGCTTTGCCAGACATCTCCGGGAGCCAGTTGCAGTTCCCGGCGTTTAAGGATGAAGTATATCCCAAGCATGAGCACAAGCGAAATAATCATCGCCAGCGGATTTAAGTGGAACATAATACCAAAAGTGGTAACAAATCCCAGGATGCCAATCCAATAGGGTATCCGCATGGATGGTCGAAAGTCCGTGCTGGCCCAGCTTTCCAATACATAGGCCAGGTTAATAAACCCGTATGACGTCAGGTAAAACATAGTCACCAGCTCGGCAATAGCATTCAAATCACCGATTAGAATGCCGGCTTCGGCAATAAGAAAAGTAATAATAATGGCGGCTCGAGGTTCATTGTTTTTTCCTTGTCCTTTAGCCAAAAAGCGCGGCATAATTTTATCCAGCGCTATAGCTTGCATAATCCGGGGAGCACCCAATATTCCTCCAAGTGCAGACGAGAGCGTTGCGCCCCATATTCCGGCTACTACCAGTCCGCCGATCCAGGCCGAATGCATAAGGAAATTTTTATCGTTCAGCAGAACATCGCGCGGCATAAAAATAGCCATAACCAGTGTCAGGGATACATAAACCAACAATCCGACGATAATAGCACTTATTGTGCCCCGCGGAATATCTTTTTTAGCGTTGCGAAGGTCTCCCGACATAGCAACCCCGGCCGTAAAACCTGTTACAGCAGGGAAGAAGACAGCAAAAACCGCTGCCATGGGTAAAGAATCGGAAGCCGGGAATCTTAAAATTGTTTCCGGATTGGAAACAGGCTCATAAAGAAAACCAACAAATATCGAAATCAGGGATAATGCGATGGCGCCTAAAATAACATATTGTGTCTTAATGACCACCGAAGTGGATATTAATCCCAGTATCGTTAAAACGATAACTACAGCAGTGCCGGCTATGCGAATATCGTTTAAGCCGGTGCCCAGGTCAAGGAAATTGCGGATAGCTTCAATGCCCAGGAAGTTCTCGGAAAAACCGACGATATAAAGTGATATCCCCAGTGCAGTGGCTACAAACAATGCAAGGCCAATGGCTCCACCCATAGGAAGGCCGAGGCTTCGCGAAAGCATGTAATAAATACCGCCTTCTTTTACCTGCTTGTCTGTGGCTATGGACGAAATACTAAGCCCGGTGCTAACTGACACGACATGTGCCAAAAGTATGATAAGCAATGTGCCTACTAATCCGGCCTGGCCTACTACCCAACCAAGACGCATATACATGATCACACCAAGGATCGTTAATATCGATGGGGTGAAAACTCCGCCAAATGCTCCGAATTTCTTTCTGTTTTCCATATCAACCTAAATAGTCACTTTAACGAAAATGAAACAAATAAGTTTTGTATTAAATTCTATTTTTCCTGAGAGTTCTGTTTCACAGAAATTTTATTGTGATTAACTTCTGATTATAAAAATCTAACTTTTAAAAGAGGATCGCTTAATGATGCGTAAATGTTTTATAATTAGATTTTTTGTCAGGTTCTTTCCATGCAATGAATTGTGTAACAATCTACCTGTTATATCGGGATGATGATTGAGTTTCCTCCGGATCATCTTCTGTTTCATCCTCGTTTTCATCTTCTTTAGGTTTTGGCCTGTGTTTCCTCATCACGGATGGCAACATAAAAAGCAGGGAAGTGAGAGCTCCCAATAAGAAGGAAATGAAGATGATAAGAATTAGTGATGCTTCTATCTTCCAGCCAAGAAGGTTTAAAATCACTTCTTTACTGTTTTGTATGGTGATGGTTATTACAATGGCTATTAGAGCTAATGCGCCGATAAGGTAAGCTGGTTTTTTCATAGTTTACAAAATTAAAGATTTATGTGCTTTGCGAGGGAATAATTATTTTGTCAATTTTTCTGACCGGAAAAATTCCGGATCAACTTTCATGACTAAAGTTCCTAAGCGTTTGTCGTATCCGAAAACAGGTGAAACAACAAAAAGCGATTCATTCTCAGCCTGAAAGGATTTTACTTCATCCGTTTGAATCATCTTTTGGCCATATAAATCTCCAAACGGTTTATCCTGGTACTTTTTGTTGGTGCTGAGAATAATTATCCCTGAGGCATCCGTTAAAAATAACTCCTGTACATCATTGTTTTTTACTAAAATATTAAAATAGCTGTTCACAGGTTCCAGATTATCGTTCATCATTTCTTTGCGGATGGTCCAGCTAAATGTTTGAGCAATAAGTGAGTAGTTGGACTTTGAATTGCTTGCCGTAAAAGAGTCGAATTCTGTTTGAAGTTCGTTGAGCGTTGTTTCGTGCTTTTCCTGTAAAGAGTTAATTTGGGATTGTTTGACAAGATACACAACGACTAATGCAATAAGGAATACTGCAGCTAAAATTACAGCCCAGTGTAAATACCATTTTTTCTTTTTAGGGGTTTCTGTTGTAGAATCATTGTTTTCCATATCTCTGTAGTTTAATGAGAAATTACGCGGTTTATACGTATAATTTGTTTTCATTGTAAACCAACAATAAACCTGTTGGTTCTGTTTAAATTTACAGCTTATAAATATAATTTATTCTACCCGGTTTTACCAAATAAAAACAAATAAAAAAGACTTTTGATTTGTATATATTGTTTGAGGATTCGGGATTTTGTGTAAGTTTTAAATTATAACTTTTTTTGACGTGAGTTTTGTTAAATTGTTGTTGTATTTACTCTTTCAAAATTAAACAAAGTATCTGAATAATTTACATGGTCTGGATTGATTGTTTTTTGTTAAAAATGCTATAAGTAAGAGTTTTATACTTGCTTAAAAAACGAGTTGTTGAAAACTTTTCTATCAAGGGAATTATAGGGGATAAAGCATAAATATTTTCAAATTTTTCAAAAAAATTACTAAAAATATTTGGTTTTGTTTACTAAGCTTATTATATTTGATTATAATCTGAAAGGATAAATATGATTTACATCGATAAATCACTGTTTTTAGATTATAAAAAAAACCATGGAAAAGTCTTTGAACCATAAAGAATTGTTGAGGAATTCGCAAAGTATGGTGTTTTTTTTGCAGAAAAATACGTCAAATTCATTGAAATTTCTATCTTATTTTTTTACTCGGAAAAGAAACTACTTTAATGTAAATTACACAAAGCTCTCTTTCTCTCTCTCTCTCTCTCTCTCTCTGCCAATAGGGATATGTGGCAATATTATCCGAATTTTTGCAGTGAAATAATTCTCC
>JBNJGZ010000006.1:20767-34120 GCA_051748065.1 Bacteroidota bacterium | reverse complement strand
AAATTGGTATTCCGGATTGTCAGGATCATGACATGTGGAGCATTCTCCGTCATACCATGTTTCCAAAGTCCATGTCATTTTAAAATCCTGAGAAGTTGTGTTGACAAATTTCAACAGAATCATTTCCTGATGCAACCCATTGGCTTCATCATGGCATTCTGTCGGTTTTTCATAGATTTGAATTCCGTTCACTTCTTTATGCAATTTCCATTCATCTTCCTGCGCATTTAATTCTGGGGCTATGAAAATGAATAAAACCGCAATTGCAATCACTGTTGATGTTAATTTTTTCATGGCTTTTTATATTTATTTTTTTTTTGTTCAATATATAATGATGTTTTTTTTTAATGTTAGTTTAATATATAATATTTACTTTTTAAATATTCTTCAATATTGCTGCTATATATTTGGTTATATTAGTTCTTTAAATATGTTCTTGTGAGCATTTTTAATTATGTCGCGTTGACTTGTAAGAGATGTTGTTTTTTAAAAAAGGTTTAATCACACGTGTTATTTTTTATGTAAATTAAATTAAAATGGTTCGTTAGTTTTTGATTATGTTTGTTTTCAGAATCTGCATGTATCTATGTTTTAGCGTCATTAGTTAATGTACTTTGTGCAAATTTATTTCGTTATAAAGAACAATAAATTAATTTTGTAAAAATAAATAAACTTTTTTGACTTTTACATATAGGAATGTTTGTTTCCTTTTACTTTTGTCCTAAATAAAATATGTATGCAATTTTTATATCCTAATATATTATACGGATTGTTTGCTGTTAGTATTCCGTTAATTATCCATTTATTGAATTTTCAAAAATATAAGAAAATTTATTTTACGCAAACGGATTTAATAGCAGATTTAAAGCAACAGACCCGTAAGCAGTCCACATTGCGCCATTGGTTGATTTTATTGCTAAGAATGCTTGTTATTGCTATGCTCGTTATGGCTTTTGCAAATCCATATATAGCCAGAGAAGAAAAATCTTCTTCATCAGGAGATCATGTAACTGTATATCTTGATAATTCTTTTAGTATGCAGGCTCAAACATCTGAAGGTACTCTTTTGGATGAGGCGAAAAGTAAAGCCAGAGCGTTAGCTGGAGCTTATGAGTCTTCTACAAGGTTTCAACTAATTACGAATGAATTGCTGGGGAAACAGCAAAGATGGCTTACCCGGGAACAGTTTGAAACGGAAATTGATGAGGTGGAATTTGCCCCACAGTTTCGTCAATTGTCTGAAATTGTTAACCGGCAGCATCAATTGATCAAAGAAGATGAAAGCAGAAATGCTACGATTTATTTCTTATCCGATTTTCAAAAAGTAAGTTATGATTTGGAACAGGAAGATCTTGATTCCAATTTTGCCTATAATTACATACCGGTTCAATCTTTTGATACACCAAATGCCTATTTTGACAGCGTATGGTTTTCCAGTCCGGCGCTTTTCTTAGATCAAAATGCAGAATTGAATATTCGACTAAGGCAACAAGGGGATTTGTCGACGGTACCGTTAAAGCTTTTTGTTGATGGTAAACAGCGTGTTGCTGCCACTGCCGAGTTTAACGGCCAAAATATGAAAACGATCAAATTAAATGTGAATATTAGAAAAACAGGAATACATAACGGGCGATTGGAAATTTCAGATAACAGTATTGATTTTGATAATACATTTTATTTTAGCTACAATGTGCCTGAAAATGTTAATGTGTTAGTTTTAGGTGAAGACGAGAAGCCAAACAAATACTTTTCTGCACTTTTTAAAAACGACTCATTGGTTCAGCCTGAATTCAGGTCTTATCGAAATATTGATTATCAAAATCTTTCTTCTTATTCGGCAGTCATCCTTGATCAGTTGAAATCCATTCCGTCCGGTTTACGTTTAGCATTAAATGATTTTGTTGAAAAAGGGAAAAGCCTTGTAGTTTTCCCGGATATGGAAGCTGAAAAGGAGTCCTATAATGAGATGTTGGCCAATTATCAGGGGGTTAATATTGGTAAGACTCAGAATGATAAAGAAAACCGGGTGCGTTCCATTGAATGGGACAGTGACTTTTTTAAAGGTATATTTGATAATCGTCCTGATAATCCGGATTATCCTTCGGTTTTTCAGGATGTGAAATTATCTTATAATGTCAATTCCCTGGCGGAGCCTCTTATAATGCAATCGGATGGTAATCCTTTTTTATTACGATCGAAAGAAGGAAAAGGATTTGTTTATATTTTTGCAGTAGGTTCTACAGAGAAAAGCAGTAATTTTGTAACCCATCCATTATTTGCTGTGTTATACAAAATGATTTTTGACGGGGTTCACACAGGCAATCTTTATTATGTCCCGGGAGATAATGATATTTATTCAAATCCCAGGTTGGAAATTAATAATAAAGAAGTACCTGTTCTGGTCAACAGGAATACCCAAAAAGAAGTTATTCCTCAGGTAATACAACGAAAGGATGGACTAAAATTACTTTTTTCTTCGGTTACTACAAGTGGGCTCTGGAATCTACAGTGGAAAGAAGACGAAAATATTCAAGATATTGTAGCATTCAATTATGATAACCGGGAATCGGATGTAAGACTTGTTGATATTAAAAATGATCGACCACAGGATATTGCAGTTTTAGAGCATACTGCTGAGAAATTTACGACAGATATTAAAAGACAGCAAGAAGGGCGTAAACTTTGGCTGTGGTTTATAATAGCAGCTTTATTCTTTTTACTAATGGAAGTAATTTTGTTGCGCATTTGGAAATTGTAAAAAATATGAGTGATCAGAATACAGAGCAGAATGAATGGACACCGGAATATGATTCCCAGGGTGTATCACAAAGTACACACTTGGATGCCATGTATGAAAGTTGGTTTTTGGATTATGCTTCCTATGTTATTTTAGAGCGTGCTGTGCCGGATATCCGGGATGGATTAAAACCGGTTCATCGTCGTATACTTCATGCAATGAAAGAAATGGATGACGGACGCTTTAACAAAGTTGCCAATATTATTGGACAAACAATGAAGTATCATCCGCATGGCGATGCATCTATAGGGGATGCCCTTGTACAGTTGGGCCAAAAAAACCTGTTAGTTGAAACACAAGGCAACTGGGGAAATACGTTTACAGGGGATAGTGCTGCGGCTCCACGTTACATTGAAGCACGTTTATCCAAATTTGCACTGGAAGTGGTTTTTAATCCCAAAACGACCGACTGGCAGTTGTCTTATGACGGGCGTAACAAAGAACCGGTTACATTGCCTGTGAAGTTTCCCTTGGTTTTAGCACAGGGAGTGGAAGGTATTGCCGTGGGGCTCGCTTCGAAAGTTTTACCTCATAATTTCAATGAGCTTATTGATGCTTCTATAGCCTATTTGCGAAATGAACCTTTTGAAGTATTGCCGGATTTCCCTGCCGGTGGATTAGCTGATTTTTCCCGCTACAATGACGGACAAAGAGGGGGAAGAGTGCGTATAAGAGCGAAAATTTCAAAAGAAGACAAAAAAACTTTGCTTATTAGTGATATCCCCTTTGGCACAAATACAACAAGCTTAATCGAATCGATAGTTAATGCCAATGAAAAAGGAAAAATCAAGATTAAGCAAATAGAGGATAACACCTCAGATAAAGTTGAAATTATAATTCATCTACCAAATAATGTTTCTCCCGACCAAACAATAGATGCTTTGTATGCATTTACCAATTGCGAGGTTTCAGTCTCTCCTAATGCTTGTGTTATTGAAAACAACAAACCTCGTTTTATGGGGGTTACCCAGATACTGAAAGACTCTACCGATCAAACTGTAGCTTTATTGAAACGTGAGCTGGAAATTCAAAAACACGAATTAGAAGAGCAATGGCATTTTTCTTCTCTCGAAAAAATATTTATAGAAGAAAAAATATATCGCAACATTGAAGAAGCTGAAACTTATGAAGCTATTATTGAAGTTGTAGATAAAGGCCTTGAACCTTATAAAGACATGTTTAAAAGGGAAATTACCCGTGAAGATATTATCCGGCTGACAGAAATTCGTATTAAACGAATATCAAAATATGATTCCTATAAAGCAGATGAGATTATTCGATCTATAGAAGATGATATTCAGGATGTGAATTATAAGCTGGAGCATCTGATTGAATATGCTATAGATTATTTTAAACGGATTAAAAAGAAGTATGGAAAAGGGCGGGAGAGACGAACTGAAATCCGGAACTTTGAAAATATTAATGCAAGCCAGGTTGCTGTAGCTAATGTCAAACTTTATGTAAACCGGAAAGAGGGTTTTGTTGGAACTTCTTTACGAAAAGATGAGTTTGTGATGGAGTGCTCTGATTTGGATGAGTTGATTGTCTTTCAGAACGATGGGACTTATAAAGTAATAAAGGTTTCTGAGAAGGCATTTGTCGGTAAAGATATTATACATGTCGATGTATACAAGCGAAATGACGAACGTACTGTATATAACGTTGTATATCAGGACGGTAAGTCCAAGGTGTCCTATATAAAACGTTTTCCGGTTGTTGGCGTTCAACGAAATAAGGATTATAATTTTACCACTGGAACACCAGGAACAAAAGTTCTTTATTTTTCAGCCAATCCGAATGGTGAGGCTGAAATCGTTAAAGTCCGTCTTCGTCCCCGCCCACGATTACGAAAACTGTACTTTGAAGCTGATTTTAGCGAGTATCAAATCAAAGGAAAGCAGGCAAGAGGTAATATTCTTACGAAGAATCCGGTTTCAACAGTTAAGAAAAAAGAAGATGGTGTTTCTACACTGGGAGCCATGGATATTTGGTTTGATGAAAGCGTAAGAAGACTGAATATGGATGAAAACGGGAAGTATTTGGGAGCTTTTAAAGGGAGTGACCGGATTATTGGATTTATGGAGAATGGCGAATTTATGAGCTATGGTTATGATCTGACGACCCATTTTGATGAGGATATGTTTTATCTGGAAAAATTTGATTCTGAGAAAATATGGACCGCTATATATTATGAGGGAGAAAGCGGCTATTATTACGTAAAACGGTTTAAGCTTTTTGATTCGGCTAAAAGAATTTCGCTCATAACAGAACATGAAAGCTCAAAACTTGTTTATCTGTCAGGGAATGCTTCACCAAAAGTTAAAATTGTGTTTGATCCTGAAAAAGGGCCGCGCAACAGAGATGAAGAATTGGTAGAAATTAATGAGTTTATTGCCGAAAAGAGCCATAAAGCAAAGGGGAAACGGTTAACATCTTATGGTGTCAAAAATTTAGAATTGATTGAACCCGATATGCCGGAACCTGAAGATGAGGAAGACACAAATTTGGAAAACTCAGATGAGCAGTCAGATATACAGTCACAAGAGGCTGCAGAAATAGATGAGCATAGTGATAGTCAAAATGATACAGAACATAATAACAAAAATGAAAAGCCGGATGAATTTAGTCAACGTACACTTTTTGATTAACGGGTTGCATGGATAGATTATTCCTGAGAACCTGTCCGGGATGGAAAAATTCATTAAATTAAGAGAATAACGATAAAATTGAAATATTATGAACAACGATAATCAAGTATTAAATGTAACAGATGACGTAAAGTGGATCGGCGTTTTGGATGAAGAGCTGGAGACTTTTGATGTTGTTATGGAAACGGAATATGGAACCACTTATAATTCATATTTTATTGACGCAGAGAAAAAAGCTATAGTAGAAACTTCCAAGGAAAAGTTTTGGGACGTCTATAAGGAGAAAATTCTTCAGGTTACAAATCCTGAAGAAATTGAATACATTATTTTAAATCATACGGAACCAGATCATTCCGGGAATTTAAAAAATCTTATAAAGCTTGCGCCCAATGCTAAAGTTGTTGCCAGTCCGAATGCAATTCGATACCTGAAAGATCTGTTCAAGGATTCTGACTTTGAATATTTACCGGTTAAAGATGGTCATACATTGGATTTAGGTAATAAGACGATTCGTTTTATCAGTGCTCCAAACCTGCATTGGCCGGATACAATGTATTCCTATTTGGAAGAAGATAAAGTCCTTTTTACCTGTGATTCTTTTGGAGCCCACTATTGCGATGAAAAGATGTTTGATGATTTGGTTGATGAGGTAAAATATGATGATGCTTTTCAATATTACTTTAATGTTATTCTCAGGCCTTTTGGAAAATTTATGCTAAAAGCTATTAATAAGATTAAGGATTTGGAGATTGATGTGATAGCTACCGGGCATGGCCCGATTTTACGATCAAATTGGGAGAAATATGTGGAGCTTTCCCGCAAATGGTCTGAGGAGTTTCTCGAATATCCTCAACAGCATCGTGTTTTTATACCTTATGTATCTGCTTATGATAAAACCGGCCTTTTAGCAACAAAAATTGCAGAGGGTGTTCGAGCTGCAGGTGAGGTTGAAGCGAATCCAATGGATATTGAATTAGTTTCCCTGGGCGATCTGGAATCGGAAATAACCAAAGCAAATGGGATTATTGTTGGCTCTCCAACGATCAATCAGAATATCCTTCTTCCGATATATAAACTTTTTGGTGTATTGACTCCATTACGGGATATGAAAAAATTGAGCGGTGGATTTGGTTCTTATGGTTGGAGCGGAGAAGGCGCTTCTTTGATTAAGAATGGGTTAACATCATTGAAAATGAAATATTTTAAAGAAGGTGTCTTTGTTAGGTTTTCGCCTGATAATCAGGAGCTTGATAAGGCTTTTCAGTATGGAAAAGAATTTGGAGTGGAGTTATTGAAGAACTAATTGCAAAGGTTATATGTTATCTTTTAAAGTTATGTATAGTCTTTGTCCATAATATGACAATTATTTTAATACGCTTATCAAAATATTTGTTTGCGATAAGTTAACAAGGAATTATTTTGGAAATATATGATTTTTGCTGGTTTCGTAAATTGCGGTAAGCTCGAAAGATTTTGTGCTAATGGGATCAGTAAAACATAAAATGCATTGATGGTTGACTTTGTTTTATGAACAATTTACTTGTAGCGTACTTTGTTTGTGAAAATAAATAAACAGTGTGTCACGTTCTTGAATTATAGTGAATAAGTAGATGGTTGAATGGTATTCTTACGAAATTGCAATTTTAGCAAAAGGTTTTTAAAAGCAGTAACTTGACCAAATATAAATTACTATATAGGAAAAAACAAATTTTGAGTCAGTATGAATTACTTAAATAAACGCTCGTACATCTTATTATTTCTAACGGCCCTGCTTTTATCTTCGTGTGTTCCCGAGAAGCGACTGGCTCGTAATTTTATAGATAATCCACCATCCAATAAGTTTTTAATAATCACACCTGATTTTGTTTTAAAAGAAAGCCTGAGGCCACTTAGTGATACTACGATGGACGATTTGTCTCAACGAAAAAAAGATTCGCTGGCTTTTTTAGAAAGTGAATTTGTCCAAAATATTCCTGATGAATTATTTTTTAGCCTTTATCTGCCCGAGATGAATAAAGAGTTAGATACCTTGGGATTAAATGTAGCTTTTAATAAGTCGCCTGAAAAATTTTTTAAAGACAGTACTTCAAATGCGTATATGTTTGAGATAGCGCAACTTCAACTACAGGAATATTCAGAGAAAATATACGATTATGAAACGATAGGAATGGAGACCTATTATAAAAGTCATACAATTGATGGAGTACTTTTAAATGCGTGGGTGGAATTTCAAAAAATGAATTCTTCAAAAAATAAGCCTGTGCTATTATTTGCGGAGCTCTCTAAAAAGGATAAAATAGATGGTTATTTTCATCAAAATCAATTGAGCGGTCGAGTCAAATATTCTTATAAACGGGAAGAAATTGAATTAAGCGAGGTAAAAGAAATGATCCGGAAAGCCGGCCGTATTCATGCCCGTTATATGTATGATTTTCTTATGAATCAATACATAAAGGCCAAAATGAGAAATGATGAGATGAAACCCCGTTATTATCTCCATTACAATCGTTTTGAAAATACGCTGGAGCTTGCAGAGGAGGACCGATTTACCCGGCAGAAGTAAAACGGGAATTCATCTCATCATGAAACATTCAGGTTAGAACTTTAATGCTAATCGTGTCATAAAATGTATTCCTGCCTGAGGAAAATATCCGTTTGACGAATATTCTTTTCCATTGCTGTAATAACGGTATACCCAGGCATTGGTTTCATATTCTGCATCCAGAATATTATTAACCATCACGTTTAATTGAATTTCAGGAATAACTCTGGTTTTGACAGTATAAATAAATTGTATATCGTTTACCAGATAAGGATCTATGCTGCGCTCTTCACTGGCTGTATTATCAATGTATTGACTTCCTACATATTGTGAAACAAGGTTTAAATCAAAATGATCATTGATAGACCAGCTCAGATTACTATTAGCAATAATTTCCGGTGAAAAGGAAATATCGGTCGTTCCCAAATATTCTTTGTTTTGTTCCGGCCATGTATCGTAATTATCCACGTAAGCCGTATAATCTATGATTTTGTTCCGGCTAAAGGTAGCATTCAGGTTCCAGTCTAAATAGTCTGTTGGTTTCAAGTGTCCACTTAGCTCTATGCCTGCACGGTAACTTTTAGGAAAATTTTTCATAATCGGATTTCCTACATTATTAATTTCTCCGGTCATGATTAATTGATCGTTGTAATCCATGTAGTATAGATTGGCCATGCCTGCGAACTTTGTAGATTGGAATTCATATCCCAGCTCATAATCTATAAGTTGCTCTTCTGTTGGATTCTCTCCGGGATCGGCATCACGAAAAGCTCCACGGTTCGGTTCACGGTGAGCTACACCTACTGTTCCGTATACTTTATTTTGGCCGTTAATATCTACATAAACCCCTGCTTTGGGATTTAAAAAATTATACGACTCTTCCATTGTTAAATCTCTCAGATCATCGTGGATACCATCAATAGAATAATTTATATGTCGGTATTGCAGATCACCAAACAGGGAGAAAACACCATTTAATTGATAGTTTGTTTTTCCGTATACACTAATATCTTTTTTTATGCCTGTGTTTTCATACCATTGATAATCTTTTGGGATATAACCTTTGTCAGACCAAATGACTTCCCCGAAATGGTCGCCGTCATAAATATTTGCGCTGCCGCCTAATGTAGCTGAAAGTTTGTTTTGGTCATTATAATGTAGTGAGTAAACAACACCATAAAATGTATTATCCAGCCATTTTTGTTGGATAAGATCTGTTGTATTAATTGTGTCATTTCCAACAACAGGTGGTTGTAGGGTGTAATCGGTATACGAACGGTCGTCTTTATAATTTTCGTAATATCCCTGACCTTTAGTCATATGCAAGGCTGCATTTAACCGTAACTTTTTATTAAAGCGATGGGAATAATGAAGTTGGTAATGGTCTTGTTGGTAGTTGTCTACAGTATTTTCATAAGTGTAGGGATTATAGGTTCTGTTGGTTGCCAGCGAGTCTTTAGGAACGCCGTACCACGCCTGGAATGTTCGTTCTTTCCCTGACATTATGGTAAATTTTAAAATATCGTTTTCACCATAATACCCTCCACTAATTTCAAAAGAGCGCAAATCCGAAAAAGCACGGTCAATGTATCCGTCTGAATGAATACGCGAGAGACGAGCATCAAGAGCCCAGTGATCATTGATCAAACCGGTCCCGGTTTCAATAGTGCTTCGTAATGTGTTGAATGATCCGGCGCCTCCGGTGATTTTGGCATAAGGCTCATCCCGTAATTCAAGGGTCTGTATATCTACACTTGCTCCAAAAGCTGCTGCGCCATTTGTGGATGTACCAACACCGCGCTGGATTTGAATATTACTTACCGAACTGGCCATATCCGGTAGGTTAACAAAAAACACACCATGAGACTCGGCATCATTTAAAGGAATGCCATTAATGGTCATATTTATCCGTTGTAAGCCCGTGCCACGTATACGCATACTTGTATACCCAATACCTGTTCCGGCATCGGAAGTGGTGACAACGGATGGGGTTGTTTCGAGCAACATTGGAATATCTTTCCCAAGATTGCGGGTTTCGATTTCTTGCTTTTCGATGTTTTGGTGTGTAACTGGTGTACGTTCTTTTGCTCGTGTTGATGAGATTATTACCTCATCTTCCATCACCGCTTTTGGTTTTAGATCGATTGTTAGTTCAATGTCTTCATTTAAATCGATTTCTTTTTTCCAGGTCTGATAGCCCACATAGCTTATCGAAAGATTATATGTCCCTGCTTTGAGGTCTTTAAAGCGAAACGTTCCGTCTGATTGACTTACGGTTGATTTTAAGGTTTTTCCCAGAAGTATATGGGCTCCTGGCAAGCTTACACCGGAATTTGAATCCTTTACAACTCCACTGATACTGAATTGAGCATTAGCAATAATGGATATGAGCATAATACTCAATACCAAACTTAATCTTTTCATAATAACTTTTGTTTGATTAATTCAACTTAGAACAGCCAAAAGGGGTGGAAAATCTGTTCATTTGTTGTTATCCTTTTCCCTTCGCCGGTATTACCCGGATCAGGTGTTGAGGGTTTGATCTCAGCCCGTTTATTTAGGGCACCCCTATTTTGTGAAATCTGCGACAAATATAACAGCTTTTTTCTTGTTTTGTTGTTTTTCACAAGAAATTTTATAGCTGAAATTTCTTTAGAATTTAACTGTCTAAACCATCTGTATTATATAAAACAACTTTTTATAACTATAACAAATATAGTGTGTTAATTATTGCTGAAGTATTCTCGTTCACTTATGAGGATGATTTTTTCTGCATGAGCAATTGTGTTGTCGCAATTATAGAAGCCTTTAAGATTAAAAGTTTTTCCTTTTGTGATGGTATCTGTTCTAATTTCCCCTTTATTATATGTGGGAGGAGTAAGAATAATATATCTGCTTGTGCTGATGGGGTTTTTATCGTCATCCGTGAAGCGGGCAAACATAAAAGCACAAATTTTATCATTTTTAGCCTTCACTTTAGCTGTTAGTATTATCCGGCCTTCTGGGGTTATGTCATTTATATAAATATTTTGTAAAGCCAGATTATCGCTCTCAATATGGCCCTCGTAGGGTAGACCAGCGGGGAATTCCAACTTTTTGTATTCTCTCTTGAATTTCTTTTGATACTTACGATCAAGCTTTTCGATTTCTTCCTTTAACTTTAGCTTTTCACCAAATTGATTCGTATTTTTAATTTTTTGAATAAGAGGAGTTTTTGCTTTCCGGTATTCGGTGAAAAGCTGTGGCATCTTACCTAAATAGGGATTTCGTTTTGTCCTTTTTTCAGCACACTGAGATAAAAAGAGCATTGTCAGTAAAACACCTAAAATTAATATGTATCCTTTGTAGGATTTCATAAATTATGTTATAACATTTCAAATATAATGTAAATGAGAAATTTATGCAAGTGTTTTTTGATGTTTTTTTATAGGGTAGACTCCTAAAATAGTTCGCTTACCTTTAAATAGGGCTCTATGGGAATATATCTATGCGAAAATAATTTGGCTTAATGTAAATCAGATAGTGTATTTACTATAATTCAGCTAATCTTCTTTCTAATTGGATTGATTTATTGTATCAATGGCTGTTTCGAGAATTTCATCTGTAGAAAGGTCATTCCAGTTGAATAAAGTATGTACTTCAGGAGGAACTCCTGATTCATAGTTTTTCCCATCTTTGTCAATAGTTTGCGTTATTGAAAATCTATACTTCCATCCATTCGGTAATTGACCTCCGTTGGGCACCCCCAAACCTCCGCCGGTTGTGTCACCCATTAAAGTCATATTGGGAATGGCCCGAACACCAAGCGACATAAAGGAACTGGCGCTGTATGATGAACGATCTGCTAGTACTACAACCTTATTTTTAAATTGTAGCTCATCACTGGGTTCTACATAAATTGGTTCCGGCTTTGAAAAATCATTATGTCCCGGGCCTGTTTTTATTCTGGAATAATACAGCAACGTTTTGTCATTGATAAAACGGCTTAAGATAGAATAACTGTCTGAAATGCTTCCGCCACCATTTTCTCGAATATCGAAAATAAGCCCTTTAGCATTTTGATATTTGTTAAGAATGAAATTTAGATTGGTATTATTAACATTTCCTGTAAACTGGGCAAACCTAATATAAGCAATCGAGTCTCCTTTGATATATTCATGCCGGAAAGGTCCTGTAACATAGTAATCTTTCGGCAAATAATGGTCAACAATAATCCGCCAGTCGAAATTGTCTTGCCCTTTACGGTAATTGCCAAAATGTGAAACGTTAAAATTTGAGATAAGATTGGCATGATCATCTTTTAATTCATTTAACATAGCTGCCATAACATTGAATAAAGAGTCATCGCTCATGTCTTTTGAAATCATCGGCCTGTATTTGCTTTTCATAGCGTTCCAGTCGATATTTTTATAGTCGAAGAAAGAATATTTTTCATCACATTCTGTCCAGAGATAGTCAAAATTGTCGTGAGGGTCATCGGTTTGCAAATCCTCTTCAAACATGATTTTTTCACAGGAAGCGGATAACAAAAAGATCAGGATGTAAAGTATTATGTGTTTCATTTTGCCTCAGGTGTTTTAATGGGTTCGTTTAAACTATACAAGAACGAGAACATAAGATGATGTTTTGCCATTTCCAACTTCTCATAGTCCTTTCCCGTATGATAGGCATCCCAGATATAAGAAAAGCGTAAGGCATTATTGTTGTTTAAGAAAATGTTGTATTCCAATGATGACTTGAGGCGATAGCCCCGGAACACATGAAATTCATACATGTCGAAAACTTTATCATTGTTTTGAATGGATGCGTGCTCAAAGTAAGCGTATCCATTCCGAAATGTGCTGTTTACTAATGCTATATCCATTTGCCAGGCTAAGGTTCTTTTCCGGGGAATAAATTTCATTTCAAAAAGCTTTAAATCCCAGGTTTTATGCCGGTATCTTGAGACATCCCTGCTTATTTTGAGTGAGCCAAATAAGGTTCCGATTCCTTCTACTCCAAAGGAGTTATTGTTAAAACCCGGATTATTTCTGATGTTTCCTGTAAGACTAACGGTTCCTCCTGCTTTAAGATTCCATAACTCAGGCAGGGTGACAGGCAATTGGTACAATTCAGTATGGATAATTTCCAGAAAGCTTACCGTGGAGCTTGAAAAATGGGTGCTGTTTTTTATTGACGCTTCTCCGTATCCGATTTGAAATCCCTGGGTTGATTCTCGCCTTGCCCCGGACACATGTCGATAAGCTGCAAAGTTACCGGTTAACCCCTTGTAGAAAATGGGCGATGTGGCAAAATCCCTGAAGTCAATATAACTACCGCCAAAACTGATGTTTATGTAGGTTGGCCGTGCTGTGTCAGGTTGGGTG
>JBNJGZ010000006.1:4494-20667 GCA_051748065.1 Bacteroidota bacterium | reverse complement strand
TTGTAGAAAATGGGCGATGTGGCAAAATCCCTGAAGTCAATATAACTACCGCCAAAACTGATGTTTATGTAGGTTGGCCGTGCTGTGTCAGGTTGGGTGGTAGCCATAGCAATATGTTGATCCTGACCATATATTAAACAAGGGGCTATTAACAGAATGCTGATAAAAAAATTTTTAAATCTCATTTTTGAGGCTTATTATTTGCTTGTCAAATATAACGAGTTTTTGAAATAAAAGTCAGGTTTTTGCCTTATTATACTAAAAAAAAAGGTTTGCTTTTTCCTGAAGCAAACCTTTTTAATAATCCTTGTTTCTGTTTTATTGAATATTCGCCTGAATATGTAATGTTTTTTTTGGTTTTTTGGGATCATTTGTAATTACAGTAACTGTTTTATGCTGATTTCCTGATCGTCCCTGGGTATTAAAAGTTACTTTTATTTCTGTTTTTTCTCCTTGTTTAAGTGTTCTTTTGCCTGGTTTTGTTGCCGTGCATCCACATGAGGCTTTTATTTTCCTTATTATAAGGTCATTTTTTCCTTCATTAGTAAGAAGAAAGTTATAGGTTTGTTTTGAGCCGGACTTTATTTTACCGAATTTATGTTTAGTTTTATCAAATTTCGCAACCGGTGCATTGGCAAGCTCTTCCTCTGACATATCTGAAAAGTCTTCCATTAAGCGGGCGCTGACATTAATGAGTTTTTTGGGTTGCTTGTTATCATTAGTAAGTAGATGAAAACGTTCAAAAACTAATCCATAGTCATCCTTTTTATTGGCATCATACGTAAAAATAAGATGCCCTTCTTCTTTGGGTTTTAAGGTTTTGGGGCTTGCTTTTATTTTCAGATGATTAGGTACATTGCTAAATGATAAGTTCATAGGGTTATCCCATTGATTGTATATCCCGATACTATCCGTGACAATTTCATTTCGCTTAACTTCCATTAAAGCCATGTGATTGGTCTTCATTCTTAAATTTCCCAATTTCCTGGGATAGTGGTCTGCTGTAGTTTTTTCACGTGGTGTAACTTTTCCTTTGATGAAAAGAATGGTATTGGGGTTTTTCGGATCATTGGTTCTTACCGTGATTGCTTTGCGAAAGCTTCCCGGCCGTCCTTTTGTACTATAAACGGCAGAAATAAATCCTTTTTCCCCGGGTTTAACCTCTTCCTTTGTCCAGTCTGAAGCAGTACAACCACAACTTGGGTTTACTTTTTTGATTTTCAGATTCTTTTCGCCGGTGTTGGTGAATGTAAATTTACATTCTACTTTACCTTTTTCTTCTTTGACCGTACCGTAATCATGTGTTTTTTTCTCAAACTCTATTGTTTGAGCTGAAAGACTAAATCCAGCAAGGATAATTGCTGCTGTTGCTAAAAAATATTTTATGTTTTTCATGGACCTTGTATTTTTTGGACGTATGGCTTATTAATGTTTAGTTAATTTGAATATCAATGCTTAATTTTTATATACATATTATATTGCTTTTTCTTGATGTACTTTTCAATGTAAAGTTTAATAAAAAGGAAAAATCAACGTAAAATCTCCTCGCATAGCTTTTGTTTATCCATGCCATCAAAATTTCCGGAGCTCATTAGAAGTAAGTTTTTGTTTTTCCATGAAATAGATTTCAAAAAGTTCTCCAGTTCTTCCCGGTCATTGAAAACTTCAATATTTTCGTTGTTAAAACTCTCGTAAATATGACGTTTTTCAAGCATGGGAAGTTGCTTGAGCTCTAAAGCATGATTGTTAAAAAATACGACCGGAGTGTCAACAGCCTGCATCGTACCGCGATATTGGCTTAAGAATTCCTTGTTTAAGCTGCTGTAGGTGTGTAGTTCTAAAACGCCTACAAGTGGTTGACTGGGGAACTGATTTTTTACAGCTTCGGCTGTAGCTTTTACTTTTGAAGGGCTATGCGCAAAGTCTTTAAAGACTTTTGTGGTTTGATTTTCGCATATTTTTTCCAGTCTGTTCGAAGCTCCTTTGAATTCTGTCATTGCCTGATAAAAATCTTCAGGTGCCAGACCAATTTCTTTGCAAATAAGCATGGCGCCTTGCATGTTTTTCAAATTATGGTCGCCGAAAATCTCCATGGGATATTCTTTTCCATTATAATGGACAACTGTTTTGCCATGGCGGGTTTCATTATCAGCGATGGAGTAGGGGATTTTTTTTGCATCTCCGGTGTATTCACTAACAATGTTTTGAAGCACTTTGTCTTCTTTGTAATATACCAGCGTGCCATTATCCGGAAGCAGATTAATAAAGGTTCTAAACTGGTCAATATAATTTTCAAAAGTAGGAAATACATTAAAATGATCCCAGGCAATGCCGCTCAGAAGGGCTATATGTGGCTTATAAACATGAAATTTGGGTCTTGGATCGGTGGCAGATGTTAAATATTCATCGCCTTCAAATATCATAATTTCAGCATCCCGGCTTAATTTAACCATTACTTCGAAACCTTCGAGTTGGGCTCCAACCAGGAAATCGGCGTCAATTTGATTCTTTTCCAGAGCATGAAGGATCATGGCTGTAATGGTAGTCTTTCCGTGACTGCCTCCGATTACGATGCGTGTTTTGTCTTTCGCATGTTCATACAAATAAGAGGGAAATGAATAGAGTGGAAGATTTAATTCATGAGCTTTTTCAAGCTCCGGATTACCCTGTTTTGCATGCATGCCTAAAATCACAGCATCCAGGTCCGTAGTGATATTGTCAATATTCCAACCTTCCTGATGGGGGAGAAGACCATATTTTCTCAACCGGGTTTTGGAAGGTTCAAATATCTCATCGTCAGATCCGCTTACTATGTGTCCTTGCTTGTGCAGAGCAATGGCTAAGTTGTGCATGGCACTCCCGCCAATGGCTATAAAATGGATGCGCATTTTTATATTTTAATTTTTACTTAAACTTAAATCCTTTATTTTGTATTCTAATAGGGTATTATTATGAAATTTTTAGTCCCCCGGAACCCGAAAGTAACATTTAAAGTAAATGTGAATTGATTAAAGTTTTTTTCTAATTGTTTTTTTAGTTTGTTGAACAACAGATTGCTGATAAATTTGAAAATAAGTATCACTTTCTTGTAAACAAAAGTAAACATCATTTGCTTTCGATGGTTATTTTTGCAAAGGTAAAATAATAAAAAAACAGGTAGGGTTTGTTGTAAAACATGAAATAGATAAAAGCAGGCTCTCTGATTTACATAAGCCTATTAAAAAAAACAAATATATGACTATATATTCTATAAACGCTGAAAATTGGAAAATGGATGGTGGAGCCGTATTTGGTGTGGTTCCAAAGGCTATTTGGGAAAAGCAATACCCGGCAGATGAGAATAATCTGGTGTCTGTAACATCACGTTGTCTCTTGATTGATAATGGAGATCGTAAAATATTGATTGATACCGGGATGGGTAAAAAGCAAAACGAAAAATATTATAAGTATAAATATTTATTCGGAACAGATGAACTTTTGTTGAATATAAATAAGTTGGGCTATATGCCGGAAGAGATAACAGATGTACTATTAACACATCTGCATGATGATCATGCAGGAGGTGCAGTTCATTATAATGAGTCTGCTGAATTAACGTTGACATTTCCTAATGCGCAGCATTATGTTAGCAGAGAGCAATATGAATGGGCCGTTAATCCTAATCCGAGGGAAGCAGCGTCCTATTTTAAAGAGAACTTTGAGCCCCTCCGCAAAGCTGGAAAATTAACATTGCTTGAAAGAGACCAAACCGATATATTACCAGATATGGAATTACGCTTTTATGACGGACATACGCGTGGACAAATTATACCGGTTATCGCTCAGGGAAGCAGAAAGATTGCGTTTATGGCTGATTTTATTCCCTCGGTAGCGCATATTCCTTTGCCATACATTGCCAGTGTTGACGTTGAACCGCTCAAAACACTTCAGGAAAAAGAAAGTTTCTTAAAGGAAGCTGCGCATGAAAATTATATTTTGTTTTTTCAGCATGATTTTCATCATGAATGTTGCACGGTAAAAGAAACTAACAAAGGAATAAGAGCGGATCAGATTTTTAAATTAACAGAACTAGATAAGAAATGATTATTACGTCTCTGGAAATTTCCTATTTTTGTTGTGTTATATAAGAAACCAGGATATATATGATGAGTAAATTGGAAATCACGGCTCTCAATGAGCAATACATAAATAAATCCCCTGAGGCTATTTTAGAGTATGTTTTTAATGCTTTTCGGGGAGATATAGTTTTTTCAACAAGCTTGCAGGCCGAAGACCAGGTTCTGACGGATATGATATGCAAATTGGATAAAAGTGCAGTCAATTTCGTTACGTTAGATACAGGTAGGATGTTTGAGGAAACCTATGATATTTTGCATCGCACCAATATGCGGTATAAAATTAATATCAAAGCTATGTTTCCGGATAATAAAAAAGTGGAGGAAATGACGACTGAAAAGGGGATCAACCTTTTTTATGAGAGTGTGGAAAACAGAAAATTATGTTGCCATATCCGGAAGACATTGCCCTTACAAAGAGCTTTAAAAGGACATCATATCTGGCTAACCGGCCTCAGACGCTCCCAATCGGTTACACGCCAGGATATTCCAATGGTAGAATGGGATGATTACCATCAAATTATAAAAATTAATCCCCTGATCAACTGGACGTATGAGGATATATGGGAATATATCCGTACCAATAATGTGCCTTATCACAAACTGCATGACCAGGGATATCCAAGTATAGGTTGTCAGCCTTGCACCAGAGCTGTGAGTGAAGACGAAGATATACGTGCCGGAAGATGGTGGTGGGAAAACCCTGAAAGCAAAGAATGTGGCTTACATATTGAAAAAAATAAAAAATAAGGTTTCGTTATAATTGAAATTTATATATTTGCTTATTTAGAACAAACCATAAGTAACGTTTTTGATTGACGAGTTTATTATTGATAACCAGGGGGTATATTTTTAATTGTGTTAGCTAAACATGATAAAATTATTTATCTTCATGATTTCAAATATTTTTAAATCAATTATTTTTTTGTTGTGTAATTATACAAAGAGCGTATTAATCAATTAATTATAATCAATATTCAAACCATTTAACGAATGAAAAAAATCTACTTTGCTTTTTTAGGCTTATTATTGTTGCTTACTTTTCCGGTAAAGGCTCAGGTGATCGATTATAACCGGCTTCAATCTGAAGGGAAAGTTCCGAAGGATTTCCTGACTACCAGTTCAGAGGATTATGAACGATTCACAGATCGTACATTCAGTGAAGACGATGAGCGGGATGTCGTTAAACACAAAGAAAAATTCCTGGCCAAAAGTAATTGGCAGTTAAACAGACTCTTGCGTAGTGGGATAATTGTGTACAATGATACCATTACAAATTATGTCAGAGAAGTAGCTGATATAGTTCTTGCTGATTTTCCGGAAATTCGTGATAAATTAAGGTTCTATACTGCTACACATGCTTCTGTTAATGCATTTTCAACCGATGCAGGGATCATAATATTTAATACCGGATTAATTGCACAGCTTGAAAATGAGGCTCAATTGGCTTATATTATTGCACATGAAGTTGTACATTATATTAAAAAACACAGCATAAAAGGTTATATTGAAGAAAAAGTATTTGCAAAAGAATTAGAAGATGTCGAGGCATACGCCAAGGATAAAAATCTGTACCTGGCTAAAAACAGTCGTTCCAGAGAAATGGAATTTGAAGCCGATGAATTGGGTTTTAAAAAGTTTTATAGTACAACAGATTATTCAAGAGAAGCCGTAATGGGCGCTATGGACGTATTACAATATTCTTATCTGCCTCTCAATGAAATAGAATTTTCTCCTTCGATACTTACAAACAGCTATTTTTCAGTTCCTGATGAATATCTTCTTGAGAAGGTGAGTGCAATTTCAGTAGGTGATGATTATGATGAGGATTTAAGTACACACCCCAATGTGCAAAAACGGCGGAAAAGTTTGAACCGGCAAATTCGCAAAGAAAATGATACTGATAGTACAACACATGATTTTATTATTTCTGAAGAAAAGTTTTATAGTGTAAGAAAAATAGCCAGATATGAAACGATACGCCGTCTAATGATTAGCCGCAACTATCCAAGAGCGGTTTATGATGCTTTTGTTATGCTGCAGCGAAATCCCAATGATGCTTATATGCAAAAAGTCATTGCCGGTTCGTTATATGGTGCAGCCATTTATAAATCCAATTATTCAGATAACCCTATAGTAGGTGATTATGAAGATATAGAAGGAGAATCACAGCAGGTTTATTATTTGCTTGATGAACTTCCGGATATTTGGACGAATGTTATAGCTATTCAGTATGCCTGGAGATTACATAAAATGTATCCGGAAGACAGATATTTAAATACGATTATAGAACATTTGATTTTTAATATCATTTATGAACATAATATACAGTTGGATGAATTTTATAATGAACGAAAGGAAGTATATCTTGCTCAAAAAGACAGTTTGTTAAATGTTGAAGAAGTTGATAATGAAGAGGAAGAGATAGGATCAAAATATGACCGGATACGTGAAAAAAGCAAAACCAGTCACCTGACGCTTGGAGAAGAAGAGTACCGGTTTGCCTTTGTTGATATGTTAAAAGACCAGCAGTTTGTTGATAAATTTAATGAAATTCAGGAAGAAGTAGAAAATGAAGAGGAAAAAGAAAAAGTTTCTTATGAAAATATTAAGGAAAAGATCGAGGCAGAAGAAAGTAAAGACAAATTAACAAATTATGGATATCATCTTGGTGTGGAAAGGGCAATTATGTTAGACCCGATGTTCTTACATCTTAATCAAAAGAAAGATGAAGAAATTCAGTTCTTTAAAACAGAGAAAAAACGGCAGGAACTCGGTCAACTTATACAGGAAAATAGCAAGGAGATAAATTTGGATGTGATAATGCTTGATCCTTGGCAATTAGATGTAAATGATACTGAAAAATTCAATGAAACCATGATAATGAAAGATTGGATGACGGAATATTTTAATCATGATGATTTGCGAATCCTTCCTTTTGCTACAAATGATGTGTATCCAATCATGGATAAATATGATGTGCGATATCTTAATTGGATGGGCGTGATAAGTGGACGGGTTTCCGGTTTAGGTAATAGCAAATCTTGTAACTATTGCTTTTTTTACAATTTACCCTTAGCCCTTTATGAATTTGTTAAGCCAAACTATCAAATGGTTTACCTAAATACATTAATTGACCTTGAAAATGCAAAAACAGAATTTACGTATAAATTTTCTTTACCGAAAAGAGCAGGAAAATACAGGCTTAAAGCAAGGATTTATGATGTATTAAATCAGGTGAAAACAAAAGAGAAAAAGTAACTGTGAAAAAATAGGTTTTCGTCGCCAATCGTTAAAAGTGATTTTTATAATTTTAGAAAAAATAAACCAATGAAGCAACTTTTACTTATCAGCAGCATGTTCATTCTGATGCTTTTACCATTGAGTAATCAAGCACAGGTATCCGGTAATAATGGTAATCGATTTATCGTAAATGCAGGTATAACACCTGATATGTTTGGGTTTTATATTAGCCCGTCATATAACATTGAAGCTAGTGAACGCGAATACAAATTTGGGAAACGGGTTGAATTTAATTATATCTTTCAAAGGAATAAATCAATAGGACTTATGCTCGATTTTGATAATGCAGAAGGAAGATATGGAGCTATTCGATTACCCGATTATTCGGATTTTCCATATGAATACGTGGGTTCATACTCCTCATCCTTCCCTATAAAATCAACCTTAATAGAATTAACGTTTCGTCTTTATAATGATGAGCAAATTGCACCATTGGGTAATTATATTAAATTTATGGGCGGTATTTTGGTAGCTTCTCATGAATTTGATGTGGATAAATTTAAAGCTGGTTTAGAGCACTATTACGATCCTAATGAACATCCGAATCCTTCAGATGTTGAAATTCCGGTAAAGGATTTATATGCATCACCTTATGTGGGCTTTGGTATTGGTGAATCTTTTCCCTTATATGAAAATTTGTTTTTGGATTTAGGAGCGAATTTTAGATTTTTTCTAAATAGAAATGCTTTTGGGAGAGCTATTGGCAAGCTGTTTGAACTCTCAGATTATAGAAGAGAAAGTTACGAGGATAATAATCAGACAAAAGAAAATATGGTGAGTTATGAAGTAGTTGGTCCTCCTCAGATTCCCAAAACATTAAATATGAATATCAGCTTGCGGTATACATTTTAAGTATAAAAGTCGTCTTCAGTCTGCTATTACCCTTTTATTGTTTTTTACCGTTATGGATTATTGAAAGATTATGAATGAAAATTTCGGGATGTCTTTTTTTGACTTTTAAATTTGATTAGGAATAGAGTTTTTCTTTGTCTATACATCTTGCTAAATAACCTTTATGTTCTATATTATATGATAATAGTATATTAACGAAGTGATTACAAAAGCGATAAAAATATATCTATGAAGCGAATTTTACTTATCAGCATATTCATTTTTTTGCTTTTACCATTGAGTAATCAAGCACAGGTATCCGGTAATAATGGCAATCGATTTATCGTAAATGCAGGTATAACACCTGATATGTTTGGATTTCTTGTTAATTCTCAATATTTTATTGAGATGGGTGAACGCGAATATCATATTGGTAAACGATTTGAAATGAATTACATTTTTCAACGGAATAAAACAATAGGATTTTTGGTAGACTTTGTTAATGCAGAGGGAAGATATGGGGTTATCCGATTGCCTGATTATTCAGAATTCCCGTATAAGTATAAAGGAGCAGCCTTTTCCTATTTCCCTGTTAAATCAAGCATAGTAGAACTATCTGTTCGGTCTTATAATGAAGGCCATATTGCGCCAATAGGCAATTATGTAAAATTTATGGGAGGTATTTTACTGGCTTCGCATGAATTTGATGTTGATAATTTTAAAGACGGGCTCGAGTATTACGACCATGATCTCTCTGGAAATAACGGTACGAGTCCTTCTGATTTGGAAGTGCCTGTAAAAGACTATTATGCTTCGCCTTATGTGGGAATTGGGGTTGGTGAATCTTTCCCCATATTAGAAAATTTATTCTTGGATTTAGGAGCGAATTTTAGACTCTTTCTTACTAAAAATGCCTTCCTGAGAGCAATTAATAATAAAATAGATTTTTTTGGTTTGGGTAGTTATGGTAGAGAAGATAATGAGCGTAATATTATAACAAAAGAAGATATGTTGAGTTATGAAGTTTTAAGCCCTGCTCAGATTACTAAAACATTATATATGAATATTAGTTTGCGTTATACATTTTAAGTGTTATTAGATTACTATACAAGTAAAAAGAGTGGTTTACAACAAACTTTCAAAACCAATTAAAAAAGATTCTTCAGAAAATGCATAAATAGCTCAGGTTTTAGTAATAGAGGGAAAACAAAACCAAAAAGAGCCCCCCAAAAGTGAGCATCATGGCCAATATTATCTTTTCCGCGTTTAGCCATATAGGCCGAAAACACTAAAAAAAGCAGTCCAAAAACAGGCGAGGGGATAGGAATTGGCAAAAGCAACAATGCAATTTTTGATGTAGGACGGATAAGGATACTGGCAAAAACCACACCGGCTACAGCACCGGAGGCTCCAACCGCATTATAAAAGATGTCCTGTTTGTGCTTTCCATATGCAGGTATAGTAGAAAAGGCTATAGCAGCTATATACATAAATCCATAATAAAACAGGCCTTTAGTAGTTCCAAACAAAGCAATAAAATCTTGTTCCACAATCCTTCCAAAGGAATAGAGAACGAACATATTGATAATTAAATGAAGCGTATTTGCATGAACCAGACCATAAGAAAAGAAACGGTATATATTTTTGTTTTGTGCAACATCATGAGCATTGAACTTGAACCGGTCAAATAGTTCGATGTTTCTAAAGGCCATTATAGAAACAATTACAGTGATAACAATGATAAATATTGTCATAGGATAATGTGGTTTTCTTTCGTTAAAAAATACCTATTCGTTTATTTGCTCTGTTTTCTGTTCTTCCTGTTCTCTATAGTCAATTTCAGATCCCAGGACACTATGGGGTATCATGTAGACGATAAGAAGAACAATAGAAGCGACCAAAGCCCAGCCTCTTCGATTTCTGTTCCTGAACTGAACAATAAAAGCAATTATCCAGAAAATAAAGGCGATTAGTGTTTTGTTGTCAGTGAGGTCATTACTGACAGGCCATCCGGTCCAAAACTGACCAAATGCATACTTTTGTATGACAGGGCCAAGTATTAATCCCCCAATAGTAAGTGTGATGATCGTTACTATAGTGTATAAATAAGTTCTCTTTCCTTTGATTAAAGATTCAAAGCCAGTCCGCATACTAAACAACATGGCTAAAAACATTAAGAGAATATGGGGAATCAGAACAGAGGCAGGAACCGCACCTTTAAAACGAATAATTACCGGTTTTTCCTGTAAAGCGACTGTTTTTGTATTGTGGTGAAGCAAGATGTTGTATTGCACCTTTCCCGCCGGCGGCTGATGAGGGATAGAGGCGATAAGTGTATCTCCGTTTTGCTGCATCGGAATTGTGTCCCATTCATCATAGCTTTTATAACGCCGGTAAGCAAAACTTCCTTGTATGTTTTTATTCTCAGGAGCAGGAATAGCCACTTGTGCATCACCCTCACCTCCATGGGAGCGGATTAGTTCATAGCTAACCGTGGTATCTGCAATACTAACTTTGCCGGAAACAGGATATGTAGGGCCGGTCATTCGCTGATAACCGGCTAAAGCAATTGTTAGAATAAATGCTAAAACCCAGAAGAATATTGATTTTTTACGATAACTTATCTTCGTCATTATTGGTAAAATATGTTAATTTTGAATTAATTGTTCAGCTTCACTGACGTCTTTTAATGATTTTGTTCTGGGGAGAAATAAATTAAACCCAAAGGTCAGGCGATGGGGAGAAACTGTTTTTTGGTTCAGCTCAAAATATTCGTAATGCATTGTTAGTCCAATTTTGTCTGTAGTTTTCCATAACACTCCCACACGCGGATTTAGTCCGAAATTATCATCGGGTTTTTGGTTAACTCCACGGTATCTTCCCCACGTATAATAACCTTTTACTCCGGCAATCAGTGCAAATTGATTTTGTTTTTCAGAAGATAAGTTAATAAGATAATCCAGTGTTAGCGGTATGAGATAACGGCGCTCCCAATATTGATGAATAGTATTTGAGGATTTTTCATCCAGCACTCTTTTGGCAAAATAACGCATTGAAAATCCAAGCGTCAAATTGGTGTTGGTTCGGGCCTCGTGATATCCGTAATGCAGTCCAAACAGCGCATCATCGGTATTGGCACTAATGCTGTATTGCCATAAAGAATTGTCAAAGTTAAAAGTATTGATGCGTTTTGCGTTGTAATGCCTGAGCAAGGTCACAATACTATCATTAGCTGTGCTTTTTGCAAGAGTTAGTGGTGTGAGTTTGTTATTTATCTGATGGTTGGCATTTGCGCCATTTTGTAGCAGAGTATCTACGATAGCCGTATTGCCGGTTGGAATTGCCAGTGTTAAAGCTGTGTTATTTTCATTGGTTGTTTTATCCACACGTGCCCCTTTTTGTATCATTAAGCCGGCCAGTTTGTGGTAGGCATATTTAGATGCAAGCATCAACGGTGTGAATCCTTCAGAATCGGCAGTATTTGGATCAGCATTGTTTTGTAATAACAACTCTGCAATGGCGGGAAAACCTGAAACAATAGCTGTCATTAAAGGAGTGACATCATAACGGGCTTTGGCATTAACATCTGCCTCATAATAGATTAACATATCAACAATATAGTAATACCCGAATTTTGCGGCGTAGTGCAAAGGTTTTTGGCTTAACTTGCCACTTTGGTTTACATTGGAACCGGCACGAATCAATTCCTCTACTATATCAATATACCCCATAGCCGTTGCACGTATCAATGCGCTTTCATTGTTATTGGGAATTAAATCGGGTTTTGCACCATTTTCAAGGAGTATTTTTACGACATCCAAATGCCCTTCCTGCGCTGCATACATTAATGCAGTTTCTTCACTTCCTTGATTTGTTGCATTTACGTCTGCTCCGCTATCAATATAATATAAAACAGAATCTGCATTGCCACTCCAGGCAACATCCATCAGCCGATAATTGAGCTTATCTTCTGACGATCCATTTTGTCCGTAAAGACTTATGGATAAAATGGTTACAAGTAACAAGGTGATTGTAAAACGCATGCGCAATTTTTCGATAAAAATAGAATATTTTTACATTCTGTGGAAACAGAGATTATGCCATATTTGTTTAAATTTCTATAGTATTTTTGTAAAAAGAGATTTTATGTTTGAAATAGATGAGAATACCAGATATTCGTTAAGAATTTTAGGTCGAGTAAGTGTAATATTGGTATCCGTAGCTTTAGTTTTAGCAATTATTGGTTACTTTCACCGTGACGGAAATAACAATCAGGATAAAAAATTACCGGATATAATTTTGGCGGAACAATTTATTCAGATAGCGGAAAGTCCACAGATGAAGGATTTTAACGATCAAAGGATAAGTATTAAAGGTACTGTAGATAGCATAAACCGGACAATGCAAAATGCAACAGCATTTATTTCAGGAGACTCTGATAAAGTTCTTGAATTTAAGTTAAACGAAGATTTTGATAATTTAGAATCGGGGCAGCAAGTCATTGTTTCCGGGGATTACAAAGGGAAATTAAACGGGACATTTCAGTTTGAAAATTGTACTTTGAAAGAACGATGAACTTTTTAATGAAGTATAATGTTTGACAACTGATGATTAAATATTGGGTAATAATACTGTTGTTAGCAGTTTCATCCTTATTGAAGGCGCAGGTGCTTTCTGATTTTACTGCACGGCAAAACGGGGAGCATGTCGAACTAAAGTGGACCTTTAATTCCGGGGAAACCTGCGATGGTACCTATGTGAGACATGGACTTAACTCTACAGTTATGAAAACAATTCATCATGTTCCGGGAATTTGTGGCGCTCCGGAGCAAGAAATATCTTATTCTTTTGTGCATGAAGATCCTGCCCCTAATGATACTAACTATTATAGCCTTATACTGGGCACGCGTGGAAACTCTTCAACAATTAGTGTTTATGTAAATGATATTGAAAATGGTTTTATGATTAACGGACAACCCCTGAATGATCATGCTGAAATTGTTCTGTCTGAACAATATCAGAAGGGAGCTGAAATTTTAATATTTGACATGAACGGACAAAAGAAATATCAGCAGACAGTAGCAACAAAAAGAAAGACTTTATACCGGGAAAGTTTAAACAGTGGAATGCATATTGTAATTGTACGATATAAGACAGGAAAAACCTACAGGCAAAAATTGATGGTTTTTTAGTATCCGCGAAAAAATGAGCTATGGAATATTCCTGATATAGAGGATAGTACATAGTGTTGATTAATCAAATTTAAACACATGAAGCAAATAACGCATAAAACCTGGGGCTTTCTTGCCATTTTAGCCATGTTCTTTGGTTGGGGAATGGTAATGGGAGGAGGTGCAGCAGGCAGTAAAATAATCCTTTATTCAGGAGGTGTTTTATTAGGCTTAGGGGCATTATACCTCCTATATCGCTTGTATATAATGATAAAAGCCCGCGAAAAACAAGAGCAATAAAAAAAGCATTTCATTAAAAACTAATGAGTTCTGACATCTTTTATGCGGCTCAGGCGTTTTTTTGACCGGGAATGAGCCATTTGCCGTTTTCAAATCGCCAGTATGTTAAAGCCAATTCGTTGATCGTGCCGGGCTGTATGATGGCATCAGCTTTGTCTTTTAATTTTAAGAAACTGCTTTTGGATTCTTTGGCCGTTTTATCTATTAACAAAAGGATATATCCGGGGTTATGATGCAGTGCAAACCAATTGGACTCAACGATCAAGGGCTTGTTTTTATATTTATTGAGAAATTGGGGTAAATATTCCAATAACGTTGTTCTTATCCCTGCAAGAAAAAAACTCTCAGCTGCTCCGGCATTCAGATAACGCTTGGAATCAGCCTTTGTGTTTGATTCTTGTTCTCTATGGATCAGTAGATTTTCCTGTCCGGGATAGTGGTTTTGGAAATCATTAATATCCGTATATGCGGCAATTTTTATTGCAATTATTTGATCTTGCCGGAAATGTTGGATGATCTGCTCTGCCAATGTGGTTTTCCCTGTTTTTCGCTGATTGGCTCCAATACCAAGGATATTCGGATATATTGGTTTGGTCATGAGTTTTGTGTAGTTTAGTTTTCTTTATCCTTAGCAATGAATTTTTCCAGTTGAGAACTGTTAATTCGTTTTGCAAGGATTTTTTTGTCTTTATCTAACAAGTATATTGTGGGCGTTGCCACCAAATCATAAAGTTCCCGGAAGTTGGTCCATTTATTGCCATCATAAACATTGATCCAGTCCAGGTCATTTTCCCTGATGTAATTTTTCCATTTTTCCGGATTATTTCTGTCAATACATACCGAATACACTTTGAAACCTTCATCTTTCAGGTCATGATAAATTTTTTGCAGTTTAGGTGTTTCTCTTTCACAATGTCCGCATCCCGGCTCCCAGAAATATATTGCAAGATATTTGGCATCTATGGAATGTAAAGGAACATTATTTCCGGCCGTATCTTGTAAAAGCATATTGGGTGCTTCCTTTCCAATTAAAAGATTACGCAGTATGTCAGCACGTTCTCTGAGATTACTCATGACTTTATCACTTACCCAGGGAGTTTTTTCTTTCCCGAAATGATTATCTACCATGTGCACAAACACCTCATCCATTCCCATTATATCAGATTGTTCTGCATTGTAAGTAATATACCAGGTTAAATATTTTGTGACTTTTTTGTTGCCATTAGCCATTTTCATCAGCCGGTCAGCAGCTTTAATAATCGTATCCGGGTCCTGTATAAGCACTTCGTTGATAAAGTTGCTCACCCGCTGGTGCAGGACAGGAGTATAAAGCAAGCGTTCATCGGATAGGTCCAGATTATCAAAGTAGTGCTTAGTATAATAGTTATATTCCCATTCTTGTTTCTCTTTTTCGGAGAGATTTTCCGGAGCTTCCGGAACTTCAGGGTCGCGGGAGGCATTATAAACGTGAGCCATAAAAGTTTCGGGATGCTCATTGATAAAATTTTCTTTATAATCGTTGATAAGTTGACTTAAACTATCCTTTTTTCTTTGTAATTTTTGCTTTTTTAAAGAATCTTCCGGCAACAGGGTTTTTATCTCTTTGTCTATCTCTGATATTTTTTGGTTTTTGGAATTTGCATATTGAAGAAAATCATAAAAGTATTTGTTCTCTTTGGAACCTTTTACTTCCATGTTTTTTACCATATCATCATATGTAGTTGACATTTTAAATTTCTGGTCTTCAGTAACCAAAAATTCAAAATAGTTTTTATCCTGACGGGCTGCTAAATATATCCCCTGAGGGAGCTTTTCGTCTCCTTTAAAAATGAATGTTCCATTCCCCTGGTTGTCTACTGTATCTTTAATGTATTGCTTATCGCCATTGTAATTCACTAAATACATAATAGTGTCTTGTGTATCTTCTACCTGAACTTCGATTTTATATCCTTGTGAAAATAGGGAAGAGGAAATAATAAGCAATGCTCCGGTAAATATTAATGCTATTTTGTTCATATCTTTTTATTGTTATGTGTTCTGTGTTCGTTGTTCCGTGTTCGTTGGTTGTCTGCTAATTTCCCTAATTACACACCAATTAACGTGGATTTAGAGTATTCTTATTCGCAAATGTAATTTATAATTCGTAATTCATAATTCAAGATACCCATCACCGCGCTCTCGCATCAACGCCAATTCGCTCTTCGCGTTTACTCATCAATACCCTGCACACAATAACGAATTTTAAAGCAAAAAGTTTAATATTCTTAGTCAATATAATAGTTTAAATGTCTTCACCTGGTAGTGTGTTATCTTCAATTTTGGAAGCATAAAGCAGTTTATGAATAGCAGTTAATACATTGACCAGCCGATGGCCCCAGCGGGTTTCAAAAAGGCGCCCACACTCATGAACGGCATTCTGTCGGGCAGTATCCGTATTATGTTGGTATAGCACA
>JBNJGZ010000006.1:0-4394 GCA_051748065.1 Bacteroidota bacterium | reverse complement strand
ACATTGACCAGCCGATGGCCCCAGCGGGTTTCAAAAAGGCGCCCACACTCATGAACGGCATTCTGTCGGGCAGTATCCGTATTATGTTGGTATAGCACAAGAAAATCCTTTACATCCTGGTAAATATCAGCTAAACCCTCGGCCATACTTGCTTTCACAGCTTTGTCACCATAAATTTCATCCTTGCTGACTATTTTGTATTCATCATCCGTTCCGAATTTTTCCTTATAACGGCTGTAGACATTGTCCCAGTTCTCCTCCGTAATAAAATGTTCCGGTACCATATCTTCAAAAGGAGGAACCCGGGGGAGTAAAGATCCCTTAATATACAGCAGAGGTAAGACTTTTTGCAGATATGTTAATATATCTGATTTGTCATATTTGTCCATGCCTTCTGTGAAAATCGCAAAGTCATTGGCTACTGTGATAAGTTCTAATGTATGAGAACCTTTGATCTTTTCTTCTAATGTTGCCATATATCCATATTGTTTTTTGCAAAGATAATTAGAATTGCGAAGCTATTTTTCTTATCAAGCTCTTGTTATCTTTTGGAATTAACAATAAAAAAACCATTAAAAAGGCCTATAAAAAAAAGCTGGTTTAATGGTTTTTGATAATGAAAGTTACTGCTGAACCAATTATTTATCCATATCGGATTTAACTTTTTTGGGTGCCTCTTGTGAAGGGCGAATGACTTTCCCTTTAATTCGTAATATCATCGTACCGTTTTTGGCATTTGAACGTACGGTGATTTGTTTATTGATGGGGCCTAACCGCCTGGTATCATAAGTAACTTTAATTTTTGCAGTATCTCCCGGCATGATCGGTTTACGTGGCCACTTAGGCACCGTGCAACCACATGATGAGCGTACTGCTGTTAATGTTAAGGGTTCATCACCGTTATTGGTAAATTTAAACTGGCAATTCCCATCACCTTTTTGATATATAGTTCCGTAATCGTAAACTTTAGTGTCAAATTTAATTTTGGCACCTTTATTTTCATTCTGAGAAAGAGCAATACCAGAATATGATAAAATTAAAATTGCTACTAAAATTATTCTTTTCATAAATCGAAGGTTAATGAATTTGTTATTATTTCTACTGCTTTTTCGTATTGTAATTCAGTTATTTGTTGTCTTTAAACGGTTAAATGTAATTATACCTGTTCAGGCTAATCAAATAATAATTCTGTTTTATGAGCGATATGTTGATAGTTTTGAGTTCAAAATATTCACCCACTAAAGTTAAATTGATTAAACATACAAAGTTATAAAAAAATAATTTTATATCAAAAGAAATTCGATGTGTTTTCTTGAAAAACTACTAAAAGGAAAGCTGAAATAAACAATATCAAAGCAAAAAAAAACAACAGTAAGCTTTTTACTGTTGTTTGGCGGGTAGAAAATTTCTTAAATAGTGTCTGTCTCTAAAGCCGAGTGTTTGGTTTAGAATGTTCGAAATCAAAGCCTGCCCCGCATACTTGCGGGGAACACCTTTAATAATAATTAATGTTGTGAAAAAAATTTAAACCGCAGTCCCGACAATTTTAACAAATTTGTCTGGATGAGGATTTGAAATTTGAGCAACAACGCAGAAATCGGACATTATGGACAAACACTAAATAATGTTGTTGTCAACTATACCAGCTTTCTGACTTCTTCAAGGGCTTTTTCGTAATTCGGTTCTTCCCCGATTTCCGGTACATACTCAACATATCGTATGGTATCATCTTTATCGATGATTACGATACCACGGGCAAGAAGCCTCATTTCTTCGATTAGGAACCCATATTTCATACCGAATTCCACTTCTTTGTGATCTGAGAGAGCTTCTACATTATCAATTCCTTCTGCTGCACAGAATCTTTTCAAAGCAAATGGCAGGTCTACACTAATAGAAAGCACGGCAATATTATCATTCATTTTTGCAGCTTCTTTGTTGAATGTGCGTGTTTGGTTTGCACAGACAGGTGTATCAATAGAAGGAGCTACAGATAATACCTTTATTTTTTCGTTAAAATCGGATAGTTTGACTGGTTTCATATCCGAGTCCATTACTGTAAAATCAGGTGCGATATTCCCTGGTTTGGCGGCATCTCCCAATAGGGTAACCGGATTGCCTCCGAATTTTACTTTTTGATCATTTTTTTCCATAATTATTGATTGTTTTTGTTTTGTGGCAGTGTAACAATCAATTCTTTTTAATGTTGACGATTCTTTGGTTATTTTCTGTCAAAATAAGGATTTTTCTTGCCGGCACTTAATGGAATACCATAGGCGATTTTAATATCTTCGGGAAGGATGCCGGCTTCCAGAGCAGCTTTCCCGGCAGTAAACATGATTCTGTTGTCTGCCCGGTAATCCATGGCAACAGAGGCTGCAGACCCTACGGCGATACCTAAATCTCCTGTGTTAAAAGCACATGGAACGTCGGGGTATTTACGTTTTTCATCGCAGTTTTCAAATCCGCAAAAGCCACATTCCGGCAGGTTTAGTGGTTTAATTGAAGTTCCCAAAATGACAAGGATTTCTGTGGTTTCTAAATTATGGCCGTCACGTTCAAAGAAGTGTAAATCTTTCTCTTGTCCTTTCTGGATCATTAGCTTTGCTAATATTTGTATTTCTTTTTCTTCGAAAATAGCTGCAAATAAATAATCTTTGGCTCGTGCTTTAGGTGCTGTTCTGGCAGCCATTATCATGCGTGATGCTACGCTTTTTAAATTTTCACGGATTAACTCCTGGTCTGTAATCATATTGTTTTTTGAAGCGAAGATAAAAAAACAGGGAAATTAAAAAATGAATTTCCCTGTTGATTTAAGATTTATACAAGTATTTTATTCTTCAGCTTCCAGCTCGCCTAAATAGCGTTCAGCTTCAATAGCCGCCATAGAGCCTGTTCCTGCTGCAGTTACAGCCTGGCGGAAGGTTTTATCCTGTACATCTCCGCAGGCAAATACGCCGGGGATATTGGTTTTTGTCGAATCAGGCTTGGTAATCAAATAGCCTTGCTCATCCATGTCAAGTTGACCTTTAAATAGATCAGAATTTGGTTTATGGCCGATAGCTACAAAGAATCCGTCAATGTCAAGATTCTTTTCTTCTCCTGTTTGGGTGTTTTCCAGTCTTACGCCGGTAACTTTTTTACTGAAACCCTGACTTTCGCCAGTGATTTCTTTAGGTACATGGTTCCAAACAACTTCAATGTTGTCTTTCTTAAACACACGCTTTTGCATGGCTTTAGAAGCCCTTAGCTCGTCACGGCGATGGATAAGATAGACTTTCTTTGCCAGATTGGACAGGTAGGTGGCTTCTTCTGCGGCAGTATCACCACCTCCGACAACAGCTACATTCAATCCTTTATAGAAAAAGCCGTCGCACGTGGCACATGCTGAAACTCCGGCACCATTATATTCGGTTTCTGATTCTAAACCTAACCATTTAGCAGAAGCTCCGGTTGAGATAATAACGGTTTCTGCTTCTATTTCTTTTCCTTCATCGGTTTTGGCCTGGAAGGGTTGAGAGGAAAGATCAATGTCTGTGATCATACCCCAGCGTACATCTGTACCAAAACGCTCGGCCTGTGCTTTGAAATCTTCCATCATTTCCGGGCCTTTTTTGCCTTCCGGATACCCTGGATAATTATCCACGTCAGTGGTAATGGTCAATTGGCCTCCGGGCTGCATTCCCTGATAAATAACTGGTTTCAAGTCTGCCCGGGCAGCATAAATTGCAGCTGTATAACCTGCTGGTCCCGAACCGATTATTAATGTTTTGATGTGTTCTTTTGATTCACTCATAAGGCTTTGATTTATTTTGTGCAAAGTTAATACTTTTATTCATTCTAAATAGTGGTTTGTTAATAATCACAACTTCGTCTTATATATAAATAGTTTATGTCAATTGTTTTTTGCTATTGACTTATATAGAGTATTTATACGTTTCATTAAGGTTGTACTTTAAGTCATAACAAAGCGAAGCTGATCATAAAATATGCCAAAAAAGAACTGTGTTAAAATCAAAGGACAATATTGCATGGTGCTGTCTGTTTGACAGTAACGAAAATGCGAAAGGAATTTTTTGAAATGCTTGACGCAGATGAAAAATAAATATTATATTTGCGCTTGCAAAATACGGGGTGTGGCGCAGCTGGAAGCGCACTTGTATGGGGTACAAGAGGTCGTTGGTTCGAGTCCAATCACCCCGACTCCAACCGTGAGTAATTCAATTAGAATTGCTCGCGGTTTTTTGTTGTTATATCGAATTGACCATCCAATCAACACGAATTTTCGGGATAAAAAAAAGTTCACATAAATATCTTTTAAATATTTATGCGAACTCTTAAAAACTGGTTATGATTATAACTATATTACAATTAGGTGATTAGTTGTTAAAATA
>JBNJGZ010000005.1:0-36969 GCA_051748065.1 Bacteroidota bacterium | reverse complement strand
AGCGCCCATTATGAGACATTTTACTGTTGAAATGGAACATTTATAAGATATATTATCATTTTAGTCAGTAAAGGCTGCCAAATTTTGGCGGCCTTTTTTTTGCCATATTGGGTGCTTTTACTTAAGTGATAAGGGATTAATAAGTCAACATATAATTTATGAAAAACCTAAGGAAATAATCGAAAGCTGGTGGTAAAGATTAATCTGGAATAAAACAATTGCTTTTTCCGTATGTTCTATAAATAGAGTTGTTTATATTTTAAAGAAGGTAATTATTTAAAAAACGGTTTGCTTTATGGAAAATACATTCAAATGTCCGAAATGTGGAGGCGTACTTTCGCAGGATGGCAATCTCATTTTTGCTGTTGAAAACAAAACAGGTCAACGCTCGCTGCTAATGCTCAGCACAAAACTTGGTGATTATGGCATCAAAAATACCTTGCCTTTTCGCTTTGATGTAGGGGATAAGTTCAATTTTTATTGTCCTGTTTGTCAGACTCCATTGGAATGTGAAGAACATGAGGATTTGATAAAAGTTGAGATGACTGATGATAGCGATCATACCTATCAGGTTTGCTTTTCGCGTGTGGCCGGCGAACAAAGTACATACCGTATTTCCGGGAAAAATGTTACTGCCTATGGGCAAGATGCAGGGAAATATGAAAACTTAATCAAAGAAGTAAATCTGTAAATCCTTTTTTGTAAAGCATTATATTTGGGCATAAAATAGATTGATTTATGGACAGAAAAGAAGCCCGTTACCAGCGTATTTACAAGCAATTAAAAGAATTATTTAAAACCTCAGAGCACCCATTGTCAAGAATGGCAAGTATTTGTGCTGTGCTGCATCATAAAATGAATGGTTTTTTCTGGACGGGGTTTTATTTGATAGAGCATGGGGAATTAAAAGTCGGACCTTATCAGGGGCCTTTGGCTTGTATGGAATTACAAAAAGGAAAAGGGGTTTGCTGGGCCGGAGTTGAACGTGCTGAACCTGTTGTGGTTCCGGATGTAGAAGCGTTTCCCGGTCATATTGCCTGTGATTCCCGCTCAAAATCTGAAATTGTGGTTCCCGTTTTTGACGATAAAGGAATGACTATCGGTGTGCTTGATATAGACAGTAGTCAGCTCAATACATTTGATGAAATAGATGCTGCCTGGTTATCAAAAATTGTCCGGTTGATCTATGAATAGTTCAGTTTACATGTAGGATGATTCTCTTCTATCCAAGGCGAAAAATTAATCATATAAGCCATAAAAGATTTTGCTGCTTTAATTATGATAGTTTCTTCTATGCTTTATAGTGGTAATGCGAGATCATAAAAGGAAGCCTAATAATTATCAAGGTGGCTTTTGCGCTTGGTGATTTTAAGATCGTGCAGAGCCGGTGCTTTCACGCGGATAGTCAGGTTATAACTTTTCATAAATCCAGTTGGGATCCAGTTAAACATCATTTCCCAGCAATGCAGGTCTCGGTATATGTTTACAGAAGTATGAGACATGGAGTTGCTTTCAAAATCCCATCCGGAATTCACTCCAACCCGCCATTTATCAGTAACATGGATGTTAGCATCAAAACTCAGCGTTTGTACTGTTTTATAGTCAAAATCTTGTTGCATCGGTTGGTATCTGTTAGTGTATTTGAAATTATAATGAAATCCCAGGTCCCATTTTTTATCAAAAGCAGTAGAATTATTCGTTGTTGAGTTTTGGTTATTATTTTGCCCCGGCATGTTATTATTACCGGGTGAAGTTTGATTTCTGTTTGTTTGTTGTGGATTTTTATCTTGTTCATTGGATGCCCCTGAAAAGTCACCGGATTGAAAGCGATAGGAAATATTCAAAGCCCATTCATTTTTTTCTTTCCGGAAAAGTCTTCCATTCTCATTCCATTGTAGCTTATCTATAGTTTTCCCTTCATTATTGGTAACGTAAGGGTCCCAGGTTCCAACAAAGCGCAAATCAATTTTTTCCAGAAGGGTTGTGTATGCATTGATGGTTAAGGGAGACCAATTTAGCGAATCTTTAGCCAAATCATAGCGCATGTTAATATCCAGACTTTTGATCAGGATTAATTTTCGTGTTTGGTTTGTCGTATCTTTTTTGTCTTTGATTTTAGCTTCCAAATTGTTATTAATATTAAATGCAATCTGCCCGGATTCTCCTTTCGGTGGGCCTCCAAATATTCCATGGTTGAAAGTAGAATATTGCACAGGGTTTCGTGAATTTCCGTCGAGGTAATGCTTGTAATAACCAAAGGCAGGGTCTCCAAAATCAGGCCGGTAATTGAAACTTAATGAAGGGTCTATAACATGACGTAATGCTTTTAAAGGTCCCTTGGAAAAGTTATACATACCATAAATTTTTGTGCTGATACTCGAATTATATGAGTAATCATATCCTTGTGTAAAACCGGCTATGGTGTCTGTTTCTACATAACCTGTTACAGTGTCTCCGTCGATTATGGCCGTTCCGTTATTCCATTGGCGTCGTATGGAATTCAAATACCAGTAGCCGTTAAAGTTGATTCTGTTGGTAAAATTCAGGTGTTTGAGTACTTTAATATTACTACGAACAGGAATTGAATGCTTTACACCATTTTGAAAATCGCTAAACTTGCTTTTTAAAAGCATACTATCTGTTGTTGAAATTTCATTTTTTGCATTCATGTCATAACTCATAGTGATATTCTCGTACCATTTTAGTGCGCCGGACCTTTCTTTTTTTCTGAATGGATAAAATCGCTGCACAGAAAATGAAATTTCAGGTAATTTTAAATCAATCTGTTTATTGTTAGTGTTTTGACTATGCCGGAAATTGGTTGACAAATTATATTTATCTCCGAATTGTGTGGAATAACTAATTGATGAGGAAAAAGAATTGGATAAATAGTCATTGGTATTTTGCGGATTAAATTTGTTATGCTGCATGGAACCTGCATTTACACTTGCATTAAAAGTTGAATTTGGTCTGGCTTTTGGGCTTTGTTTGTGATTCCAACGAATAAAAAATTCTTTTTCTTCTTCAAAATCCGGGGCATCAGGGTCTCCGAATTTGTTATAAGAATAGTCCAGGGATACGGAACCCGAAAATTTGTATCGTTTTACGTAATTTGAACTGACATTAGCCCCCCAACTGCCACGCGAATAAATATCACCTCGTATTGCCAAATCCATGTGGTCACCTATACCCCAGTAATAACCTCCGTCCCGCAGATAAAATCCACGGTTGGCTGATTCTCCAACGCTGGGAATAATTAAGCCATTTGCTCGTTCTTTTTTATTTGGAAAAATACCAAAAGGCAACCACAATGGTGTAGGAATATCTTCAATAATCAAATTGGCAGGACCGGTTACGATTTTGTCTTGTGGAATAACTTTTGCCTTTTGAAATTGAATTTGATAATGTGGGTCTTTGTTCTCGCATGTCGTATACATCCCTCTTTCTATCCAGGTAATATTATCTTCCACTTTCTTAACTTTGTTTCCATGCAGGTAACCCTGTCCTTCTTCTGTGAAAACACCTGAAATTAAGCCTTTCTTTGTGTCAAAATTATAATGTATCTCTTCCGATTCATATTTTTTATTGTTTTCTTTAAATACCGGCGTATTAATGACAGTACCTGTGCTATCCTCAAATCCCCGGGCATAAAGTTCTTGCTTATTAAAGTCAATTTCGATATATCCGGCCTTTAGATTGATATCCTGATAACTGATTTCCGCATTTTGGTAATCCCCGTAAAGGTATGCTTTTCGGTTGATTAAATCCATTGAAATGGAATCGTAAGCTGTGTAATCAATAGCATCTTCCAATACGAATTTTTGTTTTTCTTTTTTTTCCGGCACAGAATCGGAAAGAATAGTGTCATTTTGAGGTGCAGGTTGAATCAGCGAGTCATTTTTATTTTGGGTCGTATCAACAGGGTTTTGAGAAAAACCTGTTGATGAAAATAAAAAAAACACCGCAAAGATAATTACTACAACTTTTGTTAATATCTTATTATAAGGTTTAAAAACCTGCTTTAAATTATGCACCTGACAAATTTTTTTCAACGTTTTATAATGATTTTAACGTAACTTCGCCCAAACTTAATTCATGGTTTGTATATTTGCATAAATACAAATTGATGGCATATAAATTGAATTCAAAACTAATCAAATTTTACTTCATCAGAAGGAACGAGCTATGCGAAAATTTGGTATAATTCTCTTGCTAATACTTTTTCCGTTATTGTCACTTATGTCTCAGGATTATATTGATGTTGTTGCTATTGACGCCGGGCATGGAGGGCAAGACCCGGGGGCTGTAGGTAGCAAATACAAGGAAAAAGATATAACATTATCCCTTGCTTTAAAGCTGGGCAAATATATTGAAGAAAATTTGGAAGATGTGAAGGTTATATACACACGTAAAAAAGATATATTTGTACCATTACATAAACGGTCTGAGATTGCAAATAAAAATGATGCAGACTTATTTATATCAATACATTGTAATGCAACATCTTCTAGCCGTCCTTACGGTTTTGAGACATTTGTAATGGGTCCGCACAAAAATGAGGATAATTTGGAAGTAGCCAAGCAAGAAAATGCATCTGTTTTATTAGAGGATAATTATGAGGCGCAATATGATGGTTTTGATCCCAATTCTCCGGAAGCTCATATTATCTTTTCTTTATATCAGAATACGTATTTAAATCAGAGCCTGAAAATTGCAGATAAAGTCCAGACGCAGTTTAGAGAGCGTGTGAGTCGACATGACAGAGGTGTAAAGCAAGCCGGATTTCTGGTATTATGGCAGGCTGCTATGCCATCGATTCTTGTAGAAGCCGGTTTTTTAAGTAATCCCGGAGAACAGGATTTTTTGGGTTCGGAAAAGGGGCAAGTATATATAGCATCTGCTATTTACAGGGCGTTTCGCAATTATAAAGCAGAAATAGAAGGCAACATTGATCAGGATAAAGACACAGTAAAAAAAACAAAAGAAGATATCGCTGCTAATGAAGAAAAGCAGGAAAAAACCATAGAGAAAAAAGTAGAAGAGGATACAAAAGTACAAGAGGATACAAAAAAAGATAAGGATGAATTGTTTTTTGCCGTACAGTTTGCAACATCTTCAGAGAAAAAGGAGGTGTCTTCTTTTGATAAGATAGACAATGTAAAACGATATTATCAAAATGGCATGTACAAATATTATACAGGTCATGAACGTTCATTAAATACAGCTGTTAGTTTACAACATAGGATTCAAAAATTGGGTTATGATGATGCTTTTGTGATTGCTTTTTATAAGGACGAAAGAATTTCAGTTCGCAAAGCTTCAAAACAATTAGCTGAAGAGTAACACTAAAAATTTTACGAATTATGAGAAAAGAAGTACGCATAGGAATTTTGGTAATCGCCGCAATAATTATATTTATATGGGGATATAATTATTTAGCAAATAATGATATATTCGGAAAAGAGACGAAGTATTATGCTGTTTATTCTGAAATTAAAAATCTGTCTAAATCTAATCCTGTTCGTATAAACGGTGTTAAAGTAGGAGTTGTACAGGATGTCAAATTTCCTATGGCTCCGGGCGATCATCGCGTGTTGGTTACTATTGGTATGGAAAAAGATATGCCTATCCCCAAGGGAACCATTGCGAAAATAGAAAGTGATCTTCTTGGCTCTAATATGGTGAATATGAAATTGGGAAGTGATTCCGGATATATTGAAGTTGGTGATACGTTAAATTCAGAAGTAGCCACCAGTATTCAGGAAGAGGTTAGCCTGCAGATGATGCCTGTAAAGAGAAAAGCTGAAAATCTTATGTTGCAATTGGACTCCGTTTTAGAGGTTGTGAAATATGTATTTAATGAAGATAACAGAAAGAATATTGCACAAAGTTTTGCCAGGATTAAGAATACAATTGATAATTTGGAAAGTACAACTTCTAATCTGGATGATATGGTGCAGGAGGAACAAAGCCGATTAAACAAAATAATAGGAAATGTAGAGTCAATAACTGGCACTCTGAAAAATAACGAAGAAAATATTAATACAGCTTTCGAAAATCTGGCAACTGTTTCCGATACTTTAGCGAATGCTCGTATTGGAAAAACATTTAAAGAGCTTTCTCAAACTGCTGATGATCTTAATCAAGTAACTCAAAGAATTGAAGAAGGAGAAGGTACATTAGGTAAACTGCTTGAAAATGATACACTTTATTATCAGTTGGAGTCTTCAGCAGAGAATCTTGATAAATTAGTAAAAGATATCCAGTTGAATCCGCAGCGTTATATTCATTTTTCCATTTTCGGAAAAGATCCTAATAAAACAAAACACAAGGATACGGAATAAAGAAACGATAACAGATTAAGAAGCAAGTGGAGGACATGCCACTCTGCTCTAAAAAGCGCCCTGAGTTTTTATGGCAACTCATTGTTATGCTTGTAGGTAAACGAAAGCATTATTGGATAATGGCCTAATTCGTGTCTGTCTATAATGTCCGATATCTGCGATGTTGCTGAAATTTTATATCCACATATACGCGAACATACGGGGGGTTAATTTTTTTTCACAACGTTAATTATTTTTAAAGGTGTTTCCCGCAAATGCGGGACAGGCTAAGAGCTCATTTCGTTCGGTTCGCAAGCCCCCGATAAATGCGGGGCAGGCCCCGATAAAAAAAACGGGGTAAACTTTGAACTTGAACATTATGAACTAAACACTTACTTTATTGACAGACTCTAATTAAAAATATCATAACGCGATTTGGGGTGTTCTTTCTCGTTCCAGATAAAACCTTTGATTGTTTTTTCAGATTTTGACAATTTATCCTGAGGATGGAGTTTTGCATCGGGTTTATTTTGAAAGGTTATGCTGTGAATACGCCGGTTTTTGATATGGATCACCAAATCGCTGGACTCTGCCTTGTTAATTCCAACAAGTTCATCATCATCATTGCGAACAAAATATATGGTTTCGGCATTGCCTTCTACATCCACTTTGTATAATTCATCATCCCTGAAAAAGCCAAACATGTTTTTCCCTTTAATTTGGTTATAATGTACAGAGTCCTGATCCATTTCAGCCATATAGGCAGAGTGATAGAGCATCATTTTTTTGTTTTTGATTTTCCCCGTATAAACAATAATAGAATCAGCATAAAGCTGATTTTCTCCTGACCATATAAAAGGATCATCATACATTTTGATCAGGGAGTCCTGAAAAGTATATGCCAGGGAGTCACATTTTCCTTGAAGATTAAAACGATAATATTTTACATTATAATAGGCAAACAGCTTTTTCCCCGTTTCATTGATCGTGTCACCGATATATCTGAGCGTATCGGCATGCATAAAAAGTGAGTCTCCATCTTCGATTTGAATGGCTTGGGCACTGTCTGTAATCATGCTGTTATTGGTCTTTTCAAGAAAACGGGCATATTCTCCCTGAATAATAACATTTTGAGCAGAGTCGATTACAAATACATTTTGAAAAGCTTTTCCTAAACCTTTGTCCCTGTCATAGTATAGACTGTCTCCTTGCAGGCTTTGTTTGTTATTCGTTAGGTATGCATTTTTTTTAAATTGACTGACATTATTTCGAGTGTCATACCAACCATTTTCGCAGTAAATCAGATTGGAGTCGGAACGAATATAAGAAGGTCCGAAAAAATAGGATATTTCAGAAGCAGTATTGTATAATAGTGTGTCTGAGTCTATTGTGTATCTTGGGTTTTTGAGTTTTACATCATCCTTGAAAAAGAAATCTTTGTCATTGGCATAGTAGTAGCCGATTCTACTGGTTAATCGGTTGGTCGTATCTACGATTTTTCCCCCACCAGTATATTTTCCGGTATTTTCGGCCAAATCATAATCAAGATAATCTGTTGTTAATGTTATTTGGTTATCTACAAGTTTGACATTTTCCCGCATTTCAGCCATCCGTTCATTCCCGTCGTAGCTTAGCTCATCTCCATAAATGTTGACCGAATCTGATGCTTCAATATGAATATTTCCCCAGGCGTCCATGCTATTATCTTTCTCAAATAAATAAGCACTATCGCAATGCAAATACATGCTGTCGTGTTCAAAAATTACATTTCCAACTAAGCGTTGGATATCTGGTCCTAACTTATCTTTATCATAATTCATATAATCTGCTTGTACAAGCTGAATTCTTGTCTTTTCCTGTTTTTCTTCCTCCTCTTCTTGTGTTTCCTGGGCACTGATTTCCGAAAGTGTAAGAAAAAAACAGATTATTAAAAAACTAACTAACTGGGTTTTCATTAATAATTTCCTTGGTTCGGTATTCACTTTATGCATAACAATAACTTCAGGGTCAATAAAAAATTGCTATCCGGTAAGGATAAAATCTTTACCTTCCACATAGTCAATAAAAGTCAGATATTCTTTTATTTTTTCTCCTGCTCCTTTATTCGAAACCAGGCTGACGATAAAAATAGTTCCTCTTTCCGGGATTTCTGAATAGTGGAGCACTTCTTTATTGTCTATTTTAGCCGGGTCTACTTCAAAAACAGCTTTGAACTGTATCCCTTCGCCTTCAAGTAATCTGCGCCATTTTCTGGCAATTTTTCCTGCTCCCCAGCCATATACTTCAGGATAATCCGGATTGTTAAGTTTCATATATTTTATAAGATATTTTAGCTTGGTTTGAAAAAAAGCTTCCCGGCGATATCTTTTATCTGTGCGTGTAAGCCTGTTTTTTTCGTCTCTCCAGTGAAGTAATACTTTATCAATTTTACTGAATTTTACCCCGGCCTCCAGCCAGCGTAGAAACAATTCATAATCCTCGGGAAAATCGCCGTCATGGTAATATCCGAAGTTTTCGGCTGTTTGCTTTCGAAACATTACACTCGGGTGGATGAGCGGTGACTCGACAAAGGATTTAACCAGAATGTCTTTATGTGTAATGATTTGATTTTGCCAGTTCACATAATGCATTAAGCCCAGGTTGGAGGTTTTGGCAGGAAATAACTTAACACAAGAAGCAACTAATCCAACGTCCTGTCTGGTTTCTAAAAGATCATGTTGAAGTTCAAAACGATCGGGTACTGAAATATCGTCAGCATCCATTCGTGCAATATATTTGCCTTGGGAACGGTGAAAGCCTTTTTGCAAAGCCGGAACAATTCCCTGTTTGTGTTCATGCATTAAGTGTATTCTGTTATCTTTTTGAGCTAATTTCTTGGCTATTTCCACACTTTTATCACTGGAATTATTGTTTATAAGTAGTAGTTCAAAGTCTGTGAAACTTTGCTTAAGTATACTGTTGACAGAGGATCCAAGGGTATCCTGAGCATTATAAAAAGGGAGTATGACAGATATTTCAGGCATACTGCTAAAATATAAAACAATAGCATATAATAAAACAGAATTTTCGTTTGTAAAATAAAAAGTATTAACAACGGTTATATTAACAGCTTTTTGTTAAAAAATATAAGTAAGATATACTTATGGTTAAATCACATTTTTTACTTTTATAGCCTAAACAGAAAAAATCATGAGTGGAATATTATTAACTGTAGTAGAGACCCAACAAGCAGCCCGTGATACCGCAGATGCAATGGCTGCAGCGCAGGGGGAACAAGGCGAAGTTACAATGACAGCATGGGAATTGATGTTAAAAGGAGGCTGGATAATGATCCCGCTGGCCATATTGTCGATCATTGCTATTTATATCTTTGTGGAAAGGTATCTTGTCTTAAATAAAGCTGCCCAGGAAGAAACCAACTTTATGAATAATATTCGTGATTTTATGCACGAAGGGAAAATAGACTCGGCAAAAGCTTTATGTAAAAGTAATGATTCACCAATAGCACGGATGATTGAAAAAGGAATTTCCAGAATTGGCAAGCCATTAAATGATGTTAATGCGGCTGTGGAAAATGTAGGAAAACTCGAGGTTTCGAAATTGGAGAAAAATGTGGCCACATTAGCAACCATTGCCGGAGTTTCTCCTATGATTGGTTTTTTGGGAACCGTTTCCGGTATGATAAAAGCCTTTTATAATATGGCCATGGCTGGCAATAATATTGAAATTGATGTGTTAGCGGGTGGTATTTATGAAGCTATGATTACTACTTTAGCCGGTCTTTTTGTCGGTATTATTGGTTATATTGCATACAATATTCTTGTGGCCCGGATAGAGAAAGTAGTTTTTATACTGGAGGCACGTACAACGCAGTTTATGGACTTGTTGCATGAGCCTGCTTAACAATCAAACAAATTATTATGGCTATCAGACCCAGAAATAAAAGAGATTTATCGTTTAATTTTTCGTCCATGTCGGACCTGGTTTTTCTGTTGCTGATTTTCTTTGTGCTGACATCAACATTAATTGCTCCGAATGCAATTAAATTGTTATTGCCGGCCAGCGATAGTAAGACGATGGCTAATCCACAGGTTGTGCAGGTATATATTAGTCCGGACAACGAGTATTATCTGGATGGAAATGATGCGCCCGTAACGATTGATGAGTTAAAGAGTAACCTGGGAAATGTGCTTGAAGGACACGAAGATGCGTCAGTGGTAGTACGTTCCGATAAAACTGTACCTGTTCAATATGTTGTGAATGTGATTGATTTGGTCAATAATTTTAATGATGAGCGTGGAACAACCCACAAAGTAATTCTGGCCACCAGGCCAAAATAAACTTCAGGAAATATCCGTTATAATAATATGGAAAAGAATAAGTTGACCAAATATTCAAGAATAGCCCTCATCGGAACTTTAATGTTTCATGGAATTATTGTGGTTTTATTTTTGATATTTGGCTTTTCCACCCCTTTGCCTTTACCAGCGGAACGCGGAGTTGTTGTAAATCTTGGTCATTCCGATCAGGGGCAGGGAATAGAACAACCCGAAAAGCCGGCAGAAAATCAATCAAAGAAGTCTACATCAGCTTCTAAATCCTCAGAACAAGAAGAAGTAGCTACACAGGATACCGAGGACGCCCCTGAGATAAACCAGTCTGATAATGAAACAGAAACTCAGGAATCAGATGCCGGAAGTGATGAGCAAACAGAGGAATCAGAAGAAGATAAAGTGGATGATGACCTGCTTTTTCCAGGCAATCAATCATCTGAAGGTGGCTCCGAAGGAGAAACAGATGAGCCGGGAGACCAGGGAGATACCGAAGGCGACCCCAATGCTGATCGCCATTCCGGACAAGCCGGTGGTGGGGGAGACGGAGTAGATTTCTCGCTTAGCGGACGATATGCGAAAGATTTGCCAAAACCAATTAATAAATCACAGGAGCAGGGTAAAGTTGTCGTTAAAATCTGGGTCGATACAAAAGGGAATGTGATAAATGCAGAACCAGGATATAAAGGAAGTACTACTTCGGATGCTCGATTATATAAATTAGCAAAGCAGGCCGCTATGAGAGCGAAATTTAGCAAGAAAAACAATGCTCCGGAAGAACAAACCGGCACAATTACCTATATCTTTATTCAAAGCCAGTAATTTTAAGTTTTTCTTTTTTGCATCTTTGTCATCTGATACCAAAAATATCCCAAGATGTCAACCTATAAAGAAACCTTGTCTTTTTTGTTTGCCCGCTTGCCTGTTTATCAGCGTACAGGGCCTTCTGCATATAAAAACGATCTTTCTGTAACCTTAACTATAGACAAATATTTGGAGCATCCTCATAAAGCTTACAGGAATATTCATGTCGCCGGAACGAATGGTAAAGGTTCTGTTTCGAATTTTTTAGCTTCTGTTCTTCAGCAGTCCGGATATAATGTCGGCTTGTATACTTCGCCTCATTACCGTGATTTTCGTGAACGGATAAAGATAAATGGAGAGATGATCGGAGAAGAGGAGGTTATGGATTTTGTAAATGCACATTATCATAATATCGAAGCTATGGCGCCTTCGTTCTTTGAAATGACGTTTGCCATGGCAATGGAGCATTTTCGTAAAAACAGCGTTGATGTCGTAGTTTGGGAAACAGGTATGGGTGGCCGCCTAGACTCTACGAATATTGTTCAACCTGACGTTTCTGTTATAACGAATATTTCTCTGGATCATACGCAATTCTTAGGGCATACTATCGAAGAAATTGCCCGCGAAAAAGCCGGGATTATTAAAGACGATACTCCGGTAGTTATTGGTGAAAAGCAAAATAGTGCCGATACTATCTTTCGGTTTTTTGCCGAAAAACATAAATCACAGTTGTATTTTGCTTCGGAAAATATTTCGTTTAATACATTGGAAATATCTACTGATGGATTATCCGTACATTATAAAGATGAGTTATTCGGTGAAGGAGATATTTTGCTGCCTTTAATGGCAGAATTTCAGGTGTACAATTTAAAGACAGCACTACAAGTGTTTCGGATTTTAAAGAAATCAGGTTACAGGATTACATGGTCATCAATTTATGAAGGATTGAAAAATCTGTCCCGTAATACCGGGTTTAAAGGAAGATTTCAGGTATTAGGTAATCATCCTTTAATTTTGGCAGATAGTGGACATAATGTAGGTGCTGTAAACCGCGTGATGGAGCAGATTAAGCAAATCGATATTGGTAAAAGACACTTTGTCATTGGTATGGTTAATGATAAGGATATCTCAAAAGTGCTTGAGCTAATGCCAAATGACGCAGTATATTATTTTGCTAAAGCAGATATTCCACGTGGTCTTCCGGCGGAAAACCTTAAAGAGATAGCAGCTGAGGCCGGATTATCGGGTAAAGCTTATTCTTCAGTTAAAGAAGCACTGAACGTTGCAAAAAAAGCAGCATCAAAAGAGGATTTGATATTTATTGGTGGAAGTACCTTTACAGTTGCCGAAATTGTCTGAATCAAAAACGAAAAATTAGTGCCGACCCATAAAGTTCCATTTACTGTGTTATCCTTATCCTAAAATTAATGGGCAGTTTTTAGTCAATTATAAGGCGAAAAATAACATTATGAACATAGACAGATTAATTTTCCGTTCGATTAATCTTCTCGGCTGCAATTAATTTGTCATAATCAGAGCCATCCGGACGATGATAAACTAAAATGGTATAGTCGTTTTCCGTTTCATGATGTTGCCCTTCAAAAAGGCTTGCATCTCCAGTATCTTCACCATTTGGTAAAAATACATAGTGGTAATTATAATATCCTTGTTTCAGATACATTTTTGTTTCATATCCACGGGATTCATAGTTATAGTTCATTTTTGCCTGATCCATAAATTGCCAGTTACTAAGTTCGCCCATAACATAGACGTTTCCTTCAGTCATTGGATTGGGATAGGGCATAAAAAAGTGCACCCAGGTATAATCTGCTTCCAGTTCTTTTTCACGATTTACATCGTAAGAGACAATATAAAAATTGCCATTAATATCATCTTGTGAAGTGTAACTACTGTAAGGCCTTGGGTAGTCGTTTTTTAGCTGTACATGATTGCCCAGTGAATCGTAATATAATTCCTTTATGCCCGGTACTTCATGTTTTAAAGACCTGGTATCAAAGAACCGGAACTCATTTAAACCGTTAAAAATAAGTTTTCCCTCATAGCTGTAATCCAGTTTTTCACTGTTAATTGACCGGGGTTTAATATTTTTGATCTGACTATCCCAGCGTTTATTTTGTAAAATACGGATTTTAAGATTTGAGGAAGGATTAGCAATATAATAATCTCCCATATCAATTGAAAAATCTACCTCCTGATGAGTTTGCCTTTTGTCTGGAGGTATAGCTGCTTCCACACGAGCATTAATGTTTACCATGGGTTCATAAACCATAAACCTGCGCGTTAGTATGGGTTTTTCTTTTTTTCCGGATTCATATACACTGATGATATAATTGCCGGAAATAGTTGGTTTAAAGTCCTTTTCGTTTGGGAATTTTAAGGTATAATGTGTAAAATCTTCCATTGTATTGTATGAAAAGTTGTGATTTTCTATTAATCCCTCACCATAGCCGGAAGTGTATTCGCTTTTTACGATGTCGGTGGGTTGCCAGTTGGCATCACAATGGATAATTTCATATCTGTAAGACTTTACATCAGCATCCAGGTCATCAAAAGATAACAGCAGCTTATCATTGCTCTTTAACCTGATGATGGGCATGGATAAAGCAAAACCAGCTTTATGTAAGCTAACGGTTTTGATATTGTCTTGATATTCATAATCATGATACCTGAAGTAATCCTGCTTATAATAGATATCGGATGATTCCTGAATATCAGGGTCTACAGTAGTGGTTTTTTCTGTAGAAGTGCATCCTGCTATGATAAGGAACAATAAGAAATACGGAATATTTTTTTGCATAATTTTAAACTTTAATCGATAGTTCTGTTAAAGGGTCCCAAAAATGATCGTTGAAGTTTTGAATTTGATCATCGATAATGATCAGTCCTTCGTTTTCTAATAATTGTTGCATGAGTCCCGGATACTCAAAATGATGTTTTCCTGTTAAGACCCCGTTCCTGTTGACTACACGGTGTGCAGGTACATGTTTTTTTTGATGATGGGCATTGTTCATTGCCCAACCTACCATTCTGGCACCACTGCGCAAACCAAGCCAGGCAGCTATGCTGCCATAACTGGTTATCCGTCCACGGGGTATTTGCCGGACAACTGCATATACTTTTTCAAAATATGAATCGGACTTATTCGTCATTCATTTGACTTTTGTTTAGTGAAAAACAAATATACTTTATGGGTTTACCTTTTTCCAGCCACATTTGTTCATAAAAAGTTTTTATATCTGTAATAGGCCCACTTAGTTGATCTTTATAAATATCTGCAGATATTTTATTTACTTTATGATTGTATGTTTCAATAATTTCTTTAGTGAATACAAAGAGTGTATCATCATCTGTTTTTAAATGGATGATCCCTTCATCTTTTAGTAAAGGCTTGAACCGTTGTAAAAACTGTGGTGATGTTAACCGTTTTTTACGCCTTGATCTTCTCAAAAAAGGATCAGGGAATGTGATCCATATCTCATCTATTTCTTTATCACCGAAAAAATACCGGATTAATTCGATTTGACTTCGTATAAAAGCAACATTGGTTAGCCCCTTGTCATTGGAATACTTGCAGCCTTTCCACATTCGGGCTCCTTTAATATCAATGCCGATAAAATTTTTATCAGGCATACTTTCGGCCATATGCATCGCATACTCCCCTTTACCACAGGCCAGTTCAAGAACGATAGGGTTGGTGTTCCGGAAAAAGTCTTCTCGCCATCTCCCTTTTAGTTCAAACCCTTCTTCATCAAGCTCTTCAAATGAACGCTGAAACATATTGCCGAACGTTGCATTCTCCGCAAACCGTTTAAGTTTTTTCTTTCCCACAATATCTTCGTTTTTCTTGTGACTATGATTGGTTTTAATAGCGGTCTAACCAAATCCCTTCTTCGCCTTTTTGCGTCAGTTCTTTCAATTTAGCTGTAGCTTTCTGTTTATCAGTATAATAATCGTAAGCTACACGATGTAAACCTTGTGGTGTTTTACCTTGCACAGAAGCCGGATAACCTTTTTGCTTCAGGTCTTCTACCAATTCTTCTGCATTTTCATAAGATTGAAAACAACCGGCAATGATAAGGTAATCCCCTGTTTGGGCTTTGGTCATTTTTTTATCAGACTTATCTGTCTCTCTAGTATCAGTTGGTTTTCCTTGAGCTTTATCCGGTTTTTGCTCATCGGTTTTATTTGTCATTTCGCTGCTTTCTTCCGGTGCTTTAATTTGGTTTTTTACTTCGCCTGAATCTGATTCTTGTTTAGTTTCTGAATTCTTTTTTTCTTTAGTGACGGTGGTCTTTTCCGGGGCGTTTTCTAATTCTTTTTCCCCGGGCAATTTTGAACTTGAAATTACCATCCATTCAGATTGTACATACCAGGCGGCAGCAGCTATAAAAATAATGAGGATAGCAGGGATAACCCAGGTTTTCTTTTTTCCTGTTTTTCTTTTTCTGCTCGTTTCTTTTTTGGGAGTGTTTTGTTTCTTTTTCTTAACCTGTGTCTCTTTATTGGTTGGTTGTTTGTTTTTATCCTGTGTGCCTTTGGTTGCTTTTCCGGAAATTACTTCTTGTTGAAACCGGGGGAGGCCGTATGATTTTTTACTGAAGTTCATGGATTCATCCACTTCCAGAATAACGTTACCCTGAAAATCAAAAACTAACAAGCCAATATTTTTCAATTGGACTTTTTTTCCATTGCTTAGATGTTCTTTAACGTTAGCGACCCATTTTTTGATGTCAGCAAGTATTTCTTCTTTGCTTTGATCTGTTTGGGAGGCGATAAATTCAGCAAAACCTTTATCTTTTTCCTCCGGGTTAAATTCAAATGCAACAGTTCTGCCGGCAGGGTCAAATTCATGACTCCCGGGATGAATGGTAGTCTGCTTGTTAACCGGTTGAAACTTACCCAGGTCTTCAAGGTGAATATCTTCCCCCTCGTATAATTTTTCTATAATAAAAGGTTCAAATTTCATCTGTCTTTAATTTTAGATAGTTGATGCTGTTGAATTCGGCTTTTGCTGAGTCCATCAGGTATGGATTAAGTGTACATTTTTAGGCATATAGAAAGTGCAAAAATAATTATACTTCATTCCATGTGTAACATTATGACGAATACTATTCGGGTTGATTTTAAGTTGTAAAATTAAGAATGATTCAGGAATTTTTCCAGTTCTTTTATATCTTCCGGTGTATCAATACCAAAACTTTCTTGTGTCGTGATGCCTGCATAAATTGCGTAATTATGGTCTAACCATCGCAACTGTTCTAATTTTTCAGCTTCTTCCAAATCAGACAGAGGAAGGTTAACGATGTTTTTCAAAACTTCCGTTTGATAACCATATAATCCGATATGCTTATAAAAGTTGTAATCCTGACAACTTATTGCACCGGAACGATTGCGAATGTATGGAATGGCGTGCCGCGAAAAATACAATGCCTTTCCATAATTATTAATAACGACTTTAACAATATTAGGATTCTGTAATTCTTTATCTAATGTTATTTTCTTAGCCAGCGTAGCTATTTCGGCATTTTTTTCAAGTAAACCGGTTACCGCTTTAATATGGTCCTGATGGATAAAAGGCTCGTCTCCCTGAATATTAATTACAGCATCAAAGGTCTCATCCAATTGTTCCAATACGGCTGCACATCTTGCAGTTCCGGAACTAAGTGCCTTTGAAGTCAACATACAATTCCCGCCATATTTCTCCACTGTTTTTTTTATTCTTTCATCGTCTGTGGCAACAATAATTTTATCCAATCCGGAGGAAGATGCAACATTTTCCATCGTATGGATGATCATTGGTTTTCCCTGAATTTTTACCAGAGGTTTTCCGGGAAACCTGCTGGAATCGTATCTTGCCGGTATGATGCCTGCTATCTTCATTTCTACCTGATTAAAACAGTCCGTGGATATTAGCCTGAACTTTTTCTATAACTTCCGAAAGGTCTTCCGGGTTATTAAAATCTTTGTTGTCTACATCAATAATCAGAAGATTACCTTCTTCATAATTGTTGATCCAGGACTCGTATCGTTGGTTAAGACTTTTTAAATAATCCAAACGGATGGAGTTTTCATAATCCCTCCCGCGTTTTTGAATCTGGTCAACCAGAGTAGGGACTTCAGCACGCAAATAAATTAAGAGGTCCGGAGGCTGGATAAAGCGATTCATAAGCTCAAACAGGGATTGATAATTATCAAAATCACGGGTTGGCATTAATCCCATTTCGTGGAGGTTCGGAGCAAAGATGTAGGCATCTTCGTAAATGGTGCGGTCCTGAACAATTGTCTTATTCTTTTCCCTGAATTTAAGAATCTGCCGGAAGCGACTGTTTAAAAAATAAATCTGTAGGTTGAATGACCAGCGTTGCATATCTTCATAAAAACTATTTAAATAGGGGTTGGACTCCACATCTTCATAATGTGGCTCCCAATTTAAACGTTTGGCCAAAAGCTTTGTGAGTGTGGTCTTTCCAGACCCAATATTTCCTGCAATAGCGATGTGCATAATGGTTAATTTTTAGCAATAAAAATAAAAAGAATATTTGTCTTTTAAGACGTAAGTTATAATGATATGGTTTTTATCTGTTTTTTGTCGTTTAAAAATTAGCCTGGAAGATTCCTTTATCCGTCAGATAAAATATTTTTTGGTTCCTGTATCGTATTTCTAAAGGTTTTGCTCCGGACCAGTCTGTTTTACTTTCATGATGGGTAATGAAATTGTACTTATTAAGCGTTTTATTATCCAGATATATGATTGATTGGGGAGCCCAGGTTATGATTGATGTTTGAGGCACAGGAATCGTTTTCAGGAAAGAAGCAAATTTATCAAAAACCAAAACCTGACCTCTGCGAACCAAAATTACATACTCGCCAACTTGATGCGCATATAAAATATCCTCATACGAGCTCCAGGGAATAGAACCTGAACGATGACTGATATTCATTGCCTCATCCATCCGGATAAGCTCACCTGCTGACGGGTCGAATATCCAAATACCATTATCGTATGATCTGGCAACTACGGAACTGGAAATAATGTTATAATCAGTTAGGTCAGTGGCATCCGAACTTGGGCTCAGGTACTTATCCAAAAATATGATTCGGTCAAAATCTTTATAATAAACAAGGATTTTGAGTGGATTAGAAGCATCAATCCAGCTAATATTGCCTGAAATCATATGTGTATATTCCTGTAGATGAATGCCATTTGAGTCAAATTTTTTCAACGTATTATCTTTAACCGTATAAAAGTTTCCCAAAGCATCGGTAAAAAACATATCAAAATCGCCTTTTATCAATGCCTTTTGGGGATAAGCTGTTAAGCATGCAAAAAAGAAAACAAATAAAAGAATATAGTACTTCATTTTAGTTTTTGGCTTATTGTTTCCATAACAATAAATATAACAAGTTTTTTATAATGATGTCAAAGTTTTAATTTCATCCACATAATCCCGGTTGTTAGACAGGCGTGGCACTTTATTCTGGCCACCCAGTTTTCCACGTTTTTTCATCCAATTGTAAAATGTTCCGTTTTCAACAGAATTAATAATCGGGGCCTGAAGCATAAGGTCATTGTATCGTTTGGCTTCATAATCGGAGTTGATAGCTTTCAACGCATTGTCTAATGCTTCTTTGAAAAAATTAAAGTTCCCGGGTTGTTTTTCAAATTCAATGAGCCATTCATGAGCAGCTTGCTGATTGTCACTCAAATAGACAGGAGCAGCCGTATATTCTTTAACAATGGCTCCGGTTTTATTGCAAGCTACATCCAGCGCATTCTCAGCATTTTCTACGATAAGTTCTTCACCAAACGCATTAATAAAATGTTTGGTTCTGCCTGTAATTTGTATCCGGTAAGGATTTTTGGATGTGAATCGGATTGTATCTCCGACCATATATCGCCATAATCCGGCATTGGTAGAAATAATTAAAGCGTAATTGACCCCGGTTTCTACTTCTTCAAGGGTAAGTGTTTTGGGGTTCTCCTTTTCCAATTCACTCATGGGCAAAAATTCATAATAAATGCCGTAATCAAGCATTAATAGCAGTTCATTGGAATTTTTTTGGTCCTGAATACCAAAATAACCTTCAGAGGCATTGTAATTTTCTATATAATTCAGATCAGGAGGAGAAATTTTTTCAAATTGATTGCGGTAAGGCACAAAGTTCACTCCGCCATGGAATATAGCCTCAAAATTAGGCCATACATCCTTGATATTGGATTTACCTGTCTTTTCCAATACCCTGTGCAACAGAATTAACCCCCAGGATGGAACACCTGCAAGATTAGTAACGTTTTCCTTGCTGGTGATTTCGGCCATTTTTTCAATTTTCTCTTCCCATTGGTCCATCAGAGCAACATCCATGCTCGGTGTGCGGCTAAATTCAGCCCAAAAAGGTAAGTTTTGAATGATAATAGCCGAAACGTCGCCATAAAAAGATTCGTTATCAAATTCATTGATGTAGTGGCTGCCTCCTAACCCCAATGCCTTGCCATCAAATAGTTTGGTTTCGGGATAGTTGGTGCAGTAAAAAGACAATAAGTCTTTACCGCCGCGAAAATGAGTCTCTTCAATAGCTTCAGTGCTTACGGGGATAAATTTGCTTTTTCCGGCTGTGGTGCCGGATGACTTAGCAAACCAACGGATTTCTGTGTTCCAGAGTATATTTTGCTCGCCTTTGCGAATGCGGTCAATATAGGGTTTTAAATCGTCATACGTATTAATTGGTACACGTTCTTTAAACTGTTCCCGGTTTTTTATCCCGGAATAATCATATTTTTGTCCCCATTCCGTATAACGAGCTTCTTTGATTAGACGTTGAAACCATTCTTCCTGCACATCATGGGGATAGCGAACAAAAAGTTCTATCTGGTGCATGCGTTTTTTCATGAACCAGGAAATCAAAGTATTAATTAGGGGCATAGCTTAGTGTATTTGGTGCAAATATCATACTTATTTGGAAATTTAACAAGCTGTTATTGTATTGTGTTTATTGTATCTGAAAATAACATTTTTGAAATTCCTGCCAAAAGTTCGGATAAGATTTGGCTACTGTATCTGGTTCGCTGATTGAAAGATTTTTAATTAAAGTTGCTAAAGGAGCGAAAGCCATTGCAATGCGATGGTCTCCATGCGAATTTATAGTGATGTCGTTTTTTGTTTCGAAAGATTTAGGAGAATGAAGTTTTATGATGTCTGGAGAGCGTATTTCAAGTTTTACTCCTAATTTGCTCAACTCTTGCTGCATTGCTTTTATTCTGTCTGACTCTTTATAGCGCAGATGTGAAATTCCGTTCAGGGTTAAATCAGTTTCATTAGCTGCGCAAGCTGTAAGCAAATACAATGCAGTGTCCGGGATGTTTTTAATATCGTAAGTTAAATCCTGAATATTCGGTCGTGCTGTTTTTCGGAGCTCGATGTATTCGCTGTGATAAGTTGTTTGAACACCCAAATGGCTAAAAAGCTGGCTTAATTCTTGATCTCCCTGAATGCTTTCTTCCTGTAAACCATAGACCTGTATCGAATATCCTGTTTGCATGATTGACGTAAGTACGTACCAGGGAGCTGCGCTACTCCAGTCATATTCCACAACGACCTCCTGGTCTTGTAGTTTTTGAGAAGGAAGGATAATCGTATCATCATGGAATTGATAATGGATGTTGAGTTTTTCCAAAAGCATTAATGTCATTTGGATATAGGAGAGGGAAGCAGGTTTTTTTTCGATTTTCAGAGTTATGCCATGTCGCACTCCTGTCATAAGCAGGGCCGTTATAAACTGACTGCTGATGCTGCTGTCTATATTTGTCTTTATCTCTTTATTAAGTTCTTTTCCATGAATTTGCAAAGGAGGATAGCCGGACTTTTCCGGATAGGAGATGGTGATATGACTGTTAATTCTTTTTATCGCATTGACAAGCGGGTAGACGGGTCTGCTTTTCATGGCCGAATTTCCTGTCAGGTAAAAGCTGCCGGGTTGAAAACTTAAAAAGGCAGTTAGAAAACGGAATACTGTGCCAGCGTTTTGGCAATTCAATTGAGTTTTGTTTTGCATAAATTCTTCCAGAAGCTTTTTTAAAAGCAATGTGTCTTCTGAATCCGAAAGGTTTTTAATCGTTAGTTTGTTTCCGGATAAGGCATTTAAGATAAGCAATCTATTGCTTATGCTTTTTGAGGCGGGCACCTTTATAAAAGGAACTTTGTCGGTGATTTGAGTTTTGTTAATTGTCAGTTTATTCATTGATAAAGTGATTCAGTGCTTCTTCTAAAAGTTCTTGCGGTATCAACTGGTCATATTTGCCCTGGCCGGGTTTATTAAGTAAAGAGCAATTTATCCTTGTGTTTTGGTTTTTTTTGTCATTAAGCATGATTTGAATTATTTCCGGAATGTCTTTTTTGCTAAGGGATGGCCAGGAATAATTTTTATTGATTGTTGCCTGAATATCCTTAAGGGCTTCATCAGTTAAATTATTGATTTTTGATGACAAATAGCTTTCGCAGATCATGCCTGCGGCGATAGCAGCTCCGTGAGATATTGACTTTTCGTTTTTGTGCCAGAAAGACTCCAAAGCGTGCCCGAATGTATGGCCAAAGTTTAAGGTTTTTCGTATTCCGACTTCTTCCGGGTCTTGTTCTATGATTTCGGCTTTTATTAAAACCGAAAAAGCGATTAGATCTTCCAAAGACTCAAAATTATTCATGCTTTTATCTTTCATGACATTCCACAAATTTTTATCATTGATCAAAGCATATTTTAAAATTTCAGCATATCCGGATTTCATTTCCTGTTCAGGAAGTGTTTCTAAAAATTCAGGAAAAATATAAATCGAATCGGGCTGATTAAACAAACCGATGATATTTTTAAGTCCATTAAAATTCACTCCGGTTTTGCCTCCAATAGCAGCATCAACCATGCCCATTAAAGATGTTGGAATGTTGATGAAAGAAATTCCACGTTTGTATGTTGAGGCAGCAAATCCGCCTATATCTGTTGTTACACCACCGCCCAGATTAATTAACACTGATCCGCGGTCCGCATGATGCGCAGTTAAAAATTGCCAGATCTTTTCCGCAGACTCCATAGTTTTGTGTTTTTCTCCGGCGGGTATAGAAATAACCGGTGTTTCCTTATCAGAGGGAATGTACTCTTTTAACTTGCTAAGGCAATAGTTCTCTGTGTTTTTGTCAACCAGTATGAAGAATGAACGGTTATTATAATCTCCACTGTCAAATAGGGCCTGAAATACAGACAAGGAGTCTTCCCCAGCTATAATATGATGATCCAGAAGCTTGATTTGTTTATACATCTTAAATGATTATGTTTATTTATCCGCTATTATGAAACTCGTTTCAAATTATTTTATTTTTGAACAAAATTAATGCTTTTCAAGTATAATAGATGAGAACTTGTCAGATTACTACAAGAGAAAAAACAATGCCCTATGATAAATTTCGAAAATACGGAAATAGCATTTCAAAGCAAGTCCAACGGAGACTTGAAATGGAATAGCTTTTTGTTTAAATCACTGGCGCGTCCTTCTTTAGTAAGGCTTGGAAAAGTACTTACCAATGTGGCTTTAAATTTGAGAATGCCTGTCGGATGGATCGTTAAACCTACACTTTATAAGCACTTTGTGGGAGGAGAAACGATCGAAAAATGTCAACCTGTAGTTAAAGAATTAGCTCAGTATAATGTAAAATCAATATTGGATTATTCTGTGGAAGGTACGGATAACGAAGAGGCCATAGAATCTGCATTACAAGAGACCCTTCGTTCTATTCGAAATGCAGCCAATGATGAAAATATTCCATTTGCAGTTTTTAAACCTACGGCTTTCGGAGAATCTTTGATGCTGCAAAAAGCTTCCGCTAATTCTCCGCTTACCTTGCATGATGAACAAGAACAGGAAAAGTTCTATAACCGGATTGATGTATTGTGTAAGACAGCTTATGAAAACAATATTTCAGTATTGATCGACGCCGAAGATTATGCTTATCAGGCCTATATTGATACAGTTGTAGAAAAGATGATGCAAAAATATAATAAAGGACGTGCTATTGTTTTCAATACGCTGCAAATGTATCGCGTTGACAGACTCGACTTTTTAAAAGAAAGCATATCAAAAGCACGTTCAGACGGCTATTATTATGGGGTAAAGTTTGTTCGTGGTGCTTATCTTGAACAAGAAAGGGAGCGAGCCAGACAAATGGAATATGAAGACCCAATTCAGCCGGATAAAGAATCAACAGATGCGGATTATAATGCAGCTTTAAAATATTCTGTGGAAAATATAGATATAGTATCTGTGTTTAACGGAACTCATAATGAATATAGCAGCCGCTATTTAACAGAGTTGATGGAAGAACACAACATAGCCCGGGACGACAACAGGGCTTGGTTTTCACAGCTATATGGAATGAGTGATCATATTAGTTTTAATCTTGCGGCTGAAGGATATAATGTAGCTAAATATTTGCCTTACGGTCCTGTAAAACACGTGCTTCCTTATCTTATTCGCCGGGCAGAAGAGAATACTTCCGTAAAAGGCCAAACCAGCAGAGAGTTAAAGCTAATTACACAAGAAAAGAAACGCAGAAAAAAAGTAAATAGCTATCGGGATTAGAGAACGAAGAGGCTAAGAGAAAAAGTGAACGAAGTAGAACATCGGTAAACGATTCAACGGATCAACGATTTTAACAAAAAGCCTAAAAAATGGGGTTCGTGCAAATTGGGATCAAAAAAACACAAACAATTGAATATAAGTGATGTAATAAAATTTAAGCATATATTAATATGAAAAATCAAGCTGACAGCACTTCATCCATGCAGCCCATTATTTCGTTGTAAAGGTCTTTGATTTTGCGGTAGTTTTTAAAATCTGTTTTTTTGAGCTTATACAGCAGTATATCTTTTCGTGTCAGGGCGAACCATTCGTGATAAAATTGCGCAATTAATCCGGAAACGGGTAAAGAGAGCAAGTACAGTAAGCTGATATAGCCATTTTCTACAAAGCTGTTTACAATTAGCGTTTGGATCAGGTAAAAAAGAGGAAACAATACAAGTCCGCCGATAAACTTTACAGAGGAATGGAATTGTAAATCTTTAAATTTTAGCACCAAAATTTTAGGGATGATGTAAGGAATGAAGTTGTTTATCAGTCCATAAACAAAAACAGGAAAAAACAAGACCAATAAAAACGAATTCCAAACCAGTCGGAACAGGTTCAGTTTGGGTTTAGCTATAGATTGGTAAGATAAACTATATTTTTCGGTTAATTGATAGAGCGTTTTTACTTTATCCCGTAGCTTGTTAAGTTTTTCAGGTTCTTTCTTTCCAAAGCGGTCGAGTTGTTTCACCGTCATTTTATCGGCAATGAACTTATTGCTTTGGTTTAGCTCTTTAAATTTAAGTCGTTTGGCCACCTTTTTAAAATATATCGTCCGCAACGACTCGTACATATCATAGAATTCCAGGTTGGTGATATTGATGACCAGTGGTTCCGTGGCTTTTTTCATGGCATCACGAAGGCTGTTCATTCCCTTGTTTGGGTTTTCCTTGTATTCATCAATAAAATCGGAAACGTCGATGGGTTTGCCATAGCGAATATGGATGATGCTGCGGAATTTGTTATATCGACTATAGTAAATCCCTATCGGTAATATTTTTACACCCAGTTGGAAATTGTTTTCTTCTTCTGCCTGAAAAGCGATACGCGGCACCCCTTTTTTGAAAGATAGCAAATGTCTTTTGTTGCTGTGAGCTGCTTCCGGAAACAGTCCGATTGGTTGATTATGCTCCAGGGCAAGGATAGCCGAAGAAAAGGTAGAAGTGTTGTGCTTTAATGTGTCAGCACCGTCGCGGATACGGTAGACAGGAAGTATCTTTAACCAGGAGAAAATGCGTGCTAATATTTTGGATTTGAAAATGTCGGCGCGAGCCAGAAAAACTACCTGTTGTCCGGAACTAAATATTACAGCCAGCGGGTCCATGACTGCATTCTGATGGTTCGGTGCAAAAATGACCGGTTCATCTTCGGGAATATTTTCTTTGCCTTCCACAACGATTTTTCGATAAAAAAGCCAGTGCATGAATTTAATATACACATAAAAAATATAATAGGTGAGCGACCAGCGCGTGATATTTTTGATATTTTTATCTGTCATGAAAATTGATGTTTTTGTCTTTCAACATGTCCATAATAAAATGTTAGCCTGGTATTTTCTATGAATAATGCAAATTAAATTGTTTTGGCTTCTTGTTCATCCGTATATTTATATGTTCTCCATACCCTTCCTATTGCCAGGCCTGCAAGGATGTGCCATATTCCCCACCAGGCAGTGATAATTGCCATTCCACCGGTATCCAGTTCAGGCGGAAAAATAGCCGGATTGAAAATCAATACCAGCCCCAGACCGGAGTTTTGTATACCTGTTTCTATGGCAATTGTGCGACGGTTACGGCGCTTTAAGCGAAACAAACTGCTAATGCCAAATCCGGTGCTTAATGCCAGGACGTTATGCAGAAAAACCAGGATTAAAATAAAAACCATATAATTCAAAAAGTAACTTGCATTGTTGGCAAACATGATCACTACCATCCCGATAAAAAATACCACAGATAAGTTTTGAATGGGCTTGATTATCTTTTTAGTGATTTTTGGCAGTTTCCAGGCAAAAAGCATTCCGGCCGCAATAGGAATTCCCAGCAGCACGATCACCGTCTTAAACATTTCAAATGCACTGATTTCGAGTGGTATTAAAAGGGGTGATTTGGCAGCAAACATACCGCCATAGAACGAAAAGTTAAAAGGGGTCATAAAAATGGCTGCAATCGTAGCCAGGGCAGTCAGGCCCACAGATAATCCCGGATTACCATTTGCGTATGTGGAAATAAAGTTAGAGACATTCCCTCCCGGGCAACTAGCAACCAAAAGCATTCCAAGGCCTACGCCGGGCGTGATAAGATGAAAACTATTCAAAACCATGACCAGCAAAAACGTGATACCGGGCAAAAGTATGAATTGGGATACAAAACCGATAATTGTTGCCTTGGGTTTTACTACCAAATTCTTTAAGCTTTGCGGTGTGATTTGCAAAGCAACACCAAACATGATAAATGCAATGGTTATGTTGAGGAGCAATAACCCATCCGGCGTGAAGTTCATTCTGATTTCATCAGCCAGTTTAAGTGATTCATACATTGGCTTCTTCTTTTGTGCAAAAATATGGATTTTTTAATCTCTACTTTGATTATCATAATAGAATCAAAGCAGATTAAAAAATTCATAGAGTGCAGAGCTTTTAATCATCACAGTTTAAAGTGTCACCTCTGATGCATTTGGGTAATATTTATTTGAGGTTTCCGGTATGACTTTCAGGGTTCCGGGAATAGTTTTATGCTGCATTAGTCATGCAATTTAAGTTTTTGTCGCTTTACTGAGGAACGGCACTACTTTTTCGGAAGCCTCGATAAAGTAGTGTGCCTGGGTTTGTTCCAGTCCTATTTTCACGGAAATACCCTGGTCTTCAATGATCCGGAACATATTCTCATCAGCCCAGTCGTCACCCATGGCCAACACAAAATCATAATCTTTTTGTTGCAGGAGCATTTCAGCTGTTAGGCCTTTGTTTACAACGGATTGTTTTACTTCCAATACTTTCTTTCCTTCATTTACTTCAATGTTTTGATTGCTAAGAAGGTCACGCAGGCTGTCATTTAGCTCCCAGGCTCTTTTGTTTCCTAAATCAGGGTCGGCTTTGCGATAATGCCATGCCAGGGAGGAACTTTTTTCTTCAATAAAAGCCCCTGGAGTACGATCGGTATACAATTGGAAAATATCTCTGATTTCCGGTTTCCATTCGTCATCAAAATGGAACACCTGTTTCCATTTTTTTCCAGGATGTTTTATGCAAACTCCATGTTCAGCAATAAGTCCCAAATTAGTGTCACTGAATACCTTGTTTAGAAATCCCCTGTCACGTTCACTAAAGATGAATATGTCTGTATTTTCATGATTATTAATAGATTCAAGTAGATTTATGGTTTCCTGATTAATAATAGCGTCTTGAGGTTCTTTTTTGAATGGTACCAGCGTGCCGTCATAATCAAGTATCAGTAAACGTTTATTCGATTTGATGTACTGTCTGTTAATGCTTTCAATATTGAGCGGATGAATTTTATATGTTTTCTGATCTTCTTGTAATTGTTTAATCTCAAACCATGAATCCATAAAGTCTTGCGCCCAATGTTCGACATTATAACGTTTCAGGCGCTCCATCATAATTTGGTTTGCTTTTATCTGAATATCTTCCGGCATGTGTATAGCTTCGTCAATAGCATTTGCTATGGACTGTATGTCATTAGGGTTGACAACAATCGATTCGCCAAGTTCTTTAACAGCTCCGGCCATTTCACTAAGGATTAAAACCCCTTTATGATTAATTCGACAAGCCATATATTCTTTTGCAATCAGGTTCATACCATCCCGGATGGGTGTAATCAGGGCAATATCCGCATAACTGTAAAGTTCGATTAATTGTTCAAAAGGCATGGAGCGGAAAAGATACCATATCGGCATCCAGCTCACTGTACCAAAACGGGAATTGATACGGCCTACTGTTTCGTCGATTTCACTTTTTAAAATCTGATAATGCTCTACACTTGTTCTGGACGGAACAGAAAGCATAAACATGGAGACTTTCTCATGGTACTCCGGATGTTGCTCCAGATATTTCTCAAAGGCCAATAAGCGGTTGTAAATGCCCTTAGAATAATCCAGGCGGTCCATGGATAGAATTAGTTTATTACCGTTTTCCTGAGTGAAAAATTCATTAACATTTTCTGCAATTCGTGATTTTTGTTTTTTCCCTTCAAAGACTTTAGTAGCGGCGGAATGAAATTTATCGAAATCAATACCCATGGGAAAAGCATCTACCTTCATAATCCGGTTTTTAAGACGGATACGGTTATAGGTGTTTTCATATCCCAATTGCCGCCTGATGGAAGACATAAAGTGACGCTCATAATCAAAGGTGTGGAAACCGACCAGATCGGCTCCGAGAATTCCATTCAAAATCTCCTCTCGCCAGGGTAGTTGACGAAAGACCTCGAAGGATGGGAAAGGGATATGCAGGAAAAAGCCAATATCGGCCTGTGGCATATAGTCGCGTATCAATTGCGGAAGTAAAAACAAATGATAATCATGTATCCATATTTTATCTCCCTGGCGCAGATGGGGTTTTAATACTTCTGCAAACTTTTGGTTTACTTTTTTATACGTATCCCAGTACGTTTCGTCATATTCGGCAAACTGTGTGAAATAATGGAATAAGGGCCATAGAGTTTTATTACTAAACCCGTAATAATAATTATTGATCTGTTCTTCGTTTAATGAGACGGGAACGCAACGTTCTTTTTTCAGAAGCTCTTCCACTTTCTTTTGTTTCTCCTCGGTTATATCGTTGCTATACATCCCCGACCAGCCAAACCAAAGACTTTCATAATTCTTGTAAACCGACTTCATGCCGGTAGCCAAACCGCCTTCACTGGCTTTTGTAGTCAGGTTCCCTTGTTCATCTTCGTTTATCTTTACAGGTAATCGGTTCGATACAATTAATAATCGTTGCATAATTAGTTTGGTTTATTAAGGGTTTTGTTTTTTCTTATTTTTACACGCTAAAATAAAACCTCTATTTTTGGGTTTGGTCTATAACTAAAACAATTTCACAATAAGTGAAAATCAAAAGTGAACGTTTAGTTTTTCCGTATATAGTGAATCGTAAATATCGGTAAAATTGTTCAAAAGAAAGTGATTTTTTATGCAAAATCTTAATTATGGAGTCATTGGAAACAGTAAAAGTGCTGCCTTAATTTCCAAAGATGGTTCATTGGAATGGGCTTGTATGCCAGAGTTTGATGCACCTTCAATTTTTGGTAAAATACTTGACCGGGAGAAGGGCGGTTCTTTTGAAATTCTTGTTGATGATTCCTATGAAGTGACTCAAAAATACATGAAAAGGACCAATCTTCTGGTGACAACATTCCGCTCAGGCTCCGATGCTTTTGAAGTGATTGATTTCATGCCACGTTATAAGCTCAATGATTCTACATATAATACGCCTCCGGAAATTATCCGGCTGTTCAGGCATATTTCCGGAAAACCGGTGTTCCGTGTAAAATATGATCCCAGATTGCAATATGCCAGAGGAGAGACCAAATTAGTATCTGCAAAAGGCTTTATTAAAAGCTATACGCATGAACCAACCTACGATTCCCTTTATTTGTATTCAGATTTGAGTCATGACGTTATTCTAAATTCCGATCCTGTTGAGATAACAGAAGATCACTATTTTGTAGTGTCTTATAATCAAAAATTAGTTGCTGTTAACCATTCCTGGATAGAGCTGGAAATGGAAAAAACCAAGGTTTACTGGCTAGACTGGGTGCATAGAACACGCCAATTCTCAGAATATCAGGAAGAAATAGAACGAAGTGCTCTGGTATTGAAGTTGCTAACCTACCAAAAGACAGGAGCTATCATTGCGGCTGTTACTACTTCGTTACCTGAAAAGATAGGAGAGGAAAGAAACTGGGATTACCGCTTTAGCTGGATACGGGATTCATCTATGATCATCAAAACACTGATCCGTCTTAATCATTATAATGTAGCGAAACGCTATATGAATTTTATCCTTGATCTGGTAACATATAAGGATGATCTTATTCAGATTATGTATGGTATCCGTGGTGAGAAAAAGCTAACCGAAACAACGCTGGATCATCTGTCCGGGTATGAAAATTCTAAGCCGATAAGAATAGGAAATGACGCTTACCATCAAAAGCAGAATGATATTTATGGTGTTTTATTGGATGTTATTCATCAGCATTTGAAAATCAACAGTAAAACAATAGATGAGAAAGAAAATTTCTGGACGGTTACGCGAAGCATACTAAAGTCAGTGCGGGTTAACTGGGACAAGCCTGATAAAAGCATCTGGGAAATCCGCAGTCAGAGTAAACACTTTACATTTTCTAAAGTGCTTAGCTGGGTTGCATTTGACAGAGGTGTGAAAATTGCAGAATTATTAGGACAAACGTATTATGCCGATTGGTGGGCCGAAATACGGGATACGATCAAAGAAAATATTTTGAAAAATGGCTGGAATGAAGAGATGCAGGCTTTTACACAGTCTTATGGAAGTCCATATATGGACGCATCCAATCTGCTCATGGAACGCTATGGATTTATCGAGGCAACAGACCCCAGATATGTATCAACCGTAAAAGTTACAAAAGAGAAGCTTTTGAAAAATGATTTGATGTACCGGTATCGTAATGAAGATGATCTTGGAGTTCCTGAGGTGTCTTTTAGTATTTGTACGTTTTGGCTGATTACTTCGTTATTTAAAATTGGTGAACACAAAGAAGCTCGTCGGTTGTTTGAAAATGTATTGAAAAACAGCAACCATCTGGGGTTGTTTTCAGAAGATATGGACTTTGAGAGCAAAAGACTATTGGGAAATTTTCCACAGGGATACTCTCATCTTGCGTTGATTGAATCGGCTATTATGCTGTCGGGTGTGGATGAAGAAATTTAACCTGCATTACTGATAAAAAATAAATAAAATGAAGAAGAGACTTCCGGAAATAATTCTTTTTACCCTTGCCGTTGTATTGCTGGGTATAATTGTAAGTCGCCCTGTGGGTGTTGTGGATGAAGAAATTGAAGAACCCGTTCAGGAGAAAAATATCGTAGAAAAAGACTCTATGTACGGGATTGTCGTGGACTCCCTGGATGTTGAGCATTACATTGTAGAAAATCATCAAAACGTTTCGGAGATTTTAAGCAATTTTAATGTAAGCATGAAAACGATTGACAGGCTGGCTAAGAAATCAAAAGAAGTATTTGATGTACGCAAAATCAGGGCAGGGAATAGCTATGTTGCTATGACAGAGAAAGACAGCTTAAACACGATTCAGTATTTTGTTTACGAGAAAAATGCCACGGATTATGTTGTATATGATCTGCGGGATTCGGTTGAGATTTATTCGGGCACCAAAGAAGTCAAAACAGAACTTAAAGAAACCGGTGGGGAGATTAATAGGTCCCTTTGGCTGAGTATGAAAAACTCGGGAGCAGACCCTTTTCTGGCTGTAAAATTATCAGAAGTATATGCCTGGGTTGTAGATTTTTATGCTATTGAAAAGGGTGATCAATATAAAGTAATATATGAAGAATTGCATGTTGATGGTGAGCCTGTAGGGCTTGGCCGTATACAGGCAGCCTGGTTTGATCATGGGGGCCAGCCTTATTATGCCTTTTATTTTGTTCAGGATACGGTAGGGGATTATTTTGATTTAGAGGCCAATAGCCTGCGCAGAACTTTCTTAAAAGCTCCGCTTCGTTATTCGCGAATTAGCAGTCGCTATTCCAATTCCCGAATGCATCCGGTGCTTAGAGTGCGCCGTCCGCATCATGGTGTGGATTATGCTGCGCCAAAAGGAACACCGGTAGAAGCGATTGGTGACGGAAAAGTTATCAAAGCCAATTATTCAGGGGGTGCAGGGAATTATGTGAAAATACGTCATAATAGCACTTATACTACAGGATATATGCATCTTTCCCGCTATGGAGAAGGCATAAAAGTAGGCAAGCGCGTGAAGCAGGGTGATGTCATTGGTTATGTGGGCTCTACAGGATTGTCCACCGGGCCGCATCTTGATTTCCGATTTTGGCGCAACGGAGACCCCATTGATCCGCTCAAGGTTGAATCACCTCCTGCTGAACCTGTCGACTCGTCAAACTTGAAAAGATATAACAAGCATATCAACCAATGGAAAGAAAAGCTTGATGATATTACAATAGAATCCGAGCCGGTTAAAGACCCCATTTAAAGCAATCAACAATGGAGCGATATTTTTATAATATGCGGAAGACACCTTTGAGTTTTGTGATATCCGGTACATTTATGCTTGCTATTGCTATAGCTGTTGTTCCCGCAAATTACGCACTGGCGGCTTTGTTCTTTCTGCTTGCTGTAGGTTTTTGGCTTTTCAAAGAAGGCATTGAAATTGATTTTTCTAATCAAAGATTCCGTAAAGTCCTTTTTATTTGGGATATAAAAACCGGGAAATGGTATCCTATGGACGACATTCAGTATGCCTCACCACGGCATGTGAAAGGCAACAAATGGAGTGTGAATTTGCATTTTTCAGATACAAAGTTCTACCAGTTATTTACAGCTGATGAAGATACCTGCAGAGCAGAAGCGGCAAAAATTCAGCAAGAATTAAAAAAACACTAAACTTTTTTATATGGCCAATGAAGGCTAAATAGAGTCTAAAGCAAAATCAATCCGCTTAAGTGTTTCCTCCTTGCCGATAATTTCCAGAATTTCCATAAGGTCGGGGCCGGCTGCTTTTCCTACTACACAGATACGTAAAGGGACCATTACCTTTCCGAAACCGAGTTCTTTTTCCTCAATAAAAGCGTGTATCTTTTCTTTGATATTGTTGGCTGAGAAATCTTCAATGTTCTCAATAACCTGCTTTAGCTCGCGCATTATTTCATGGGTGCCGGGTTTCCATTTTTTCTTTACTGTTTTTGCATCAAATTCACCGGGAGCATCGAACAAAAACCAGGTTTGGTCCCAGAGCTCATGGGTGAAGTTAATTCGTTCTTTCACCAGGGAAACAATATGCTCTGCCAGTTCCATATCTACCGTATGATTATGTTTTTTAACGATGGTCTGAAATTCACGGGCTAATTCCGTGTTTTCTTTTTGTTGTATGTATTGATGGTTATACCATCTGGCTTTTTCCGGGTCAAAGCGTGCACCGCCTTTTTGGACCTTTTCCAGGTTAAACGCTTCTATTAATTCGTCCATGGAAAATAATTCCTGTTCTGTTCCGGGGTTCCATCCCAGCATCGCCATAATATTGATGAAGGCTTCGGGTAAATATCCTTCTTCACGATAACCTTTGGCAACATCTCCGGAATGAGGATCCACCCATTGCGTTGGGAATACCGGAAACCCTAAGCGATCGCCATCCCGCTTGCTAAGCTTGCCTTTTCCTTCGGGTTTAAGTAATAGCGGCAGATGGGCAAATTCCGGTGCTTCCCAGCCAAAAGCCTGATACAGTAAATAATGTAATGGGAGTGATGGCAACCACTCTTCGCCACGGATAACATGGCTGATTTCCATTAAATGATCATCAATGATATTGGCCATGTGATAGGTGGGCATACCGTCTGTTTTGATCAAAATTTTATCATCCAGTGTGGAGGTATTGACTTTGATTTCACCACGCACCCTGTCCTTTGCTATAACCAAACCATTTTCCGGCATCTTAAAGCGTATCACATAAGGTGTTCCTTTGGCTTTCAGTTGCTCTACTTCTTGAGCAGGCAGTGAAAGAGAATTTTTCATGTTGCCGCGGGTCCGGGCATTATATTGTGGTTTTGTTTCTCCCCGTGCTTCCAGGGTCTCACGCATGGCTTCCAGCTCTGACGGAGTGTCGAATGCATAATAAGCCCTGCCACTGGCAATTAAATCCCGGGTATGCCTGTCATAGATTTCCTTACGCTCCGACTGGCGATAAGGACCATAGCTCCCGCCCTGATGAATGCCTTCGTCGAATTCGATCCCACACCATTTTAAAGCATCAATAATATAATCTTCCGCTCCCTCTACAAAACGGTTGCGGTCTGTATCTTCAATGCGGAGGATCATTTTGCCGTTGTGCTTACGGGCAAATAGATAATTATACAATGCTGTGCGTACTCCGCCAATGTGTAGCGGACCTGTTGGGCTTGGTGCAAATCGAACTCTTACCGGGTTACTCATATTTTAAAATATTTTGTTTGTGAAAACAGGAGCAGTTTCTTCTTTTTGCTTTTTTAGTACTTATGCCATGAAAAACCTATTCCTGTTTTTGCTTTTTTGCTGCCACAAAGGTAATAATAATCAAAATTAAAAGGTTTACGGAGGAACATGAGTTTTGGTTTATCTTCGCAAAAAAAATATGACCAGAATTGACGTTATCCAACCGGAAGATGCTTCGGGAGAGCTTAAGGAAATTTATGATGAGCTGATGCAAAGTCGTGGCAAGCTTGCTGAAGTACATAAGATACAGAGCCTGAATCCCAAAACAATTACAAATCACATGGATTTGTATATGACCATTATGTTTGGAAAATCTCCGCTGAAAAGGGTTTACCGGGAGATGATGGCCGTTGTGGTGTCCCGGAAAAATGGATGCTTGTATTGCCAGAAACATCATCAGGAAGCTGTATTGCATTATTGGAAAGATCAGGAGAAGGTAGAGCTTTTGTGCCTGGATTATAGCCGGCTAAATTTAACAAACAAAGAGATGGCGCTGTGTGTTTATGCCGATAAATTAACTTCTGATCCGGCCGGAGCCGGACAACAAGATTATACCCGGCCATTGAAAGAAGCTGGCTGGGATGATCGTGCTGTGTTGGATGCCACATTGGTTATTTCCTATTTCAATTTTGTCAATAGAATCGTTATGGGGCTGGATGTCCAGCCAGAAAAAAATGTTGGTGGCTACAAATACTGAACTATTTTCCGATGATAAGTTTTTGTGTTTGAGTATTTGAGGCAGATTTCATCCGGATCAGATATGTTCCAGCAGGATACTTCGAAGCATCAATAAAATAATGGTTTTTACCTGCTTTGGTTTTTCCTTCAAAGATCTTTTTTACCTGTTGTCCCAAAGAGTTGAACAGGTATAAGCTTATCTTCTCAGGATTTTTTGAATTGACAGGAATAGCTGTGATAGCAGATGCCGGATTAGGAAATACATTATCCATTTGGCTATGTTTGGCTGTATTTTCGATAATGCCCACAGAAGGATCCGCAATAAAAGACCAATAACCATCAGGCGCCGGCATAGGACGTGTTATGGTTTTTCCTGAATTACTGGTAGCACTGAGGTAATAAAATATTTCCGTCTGATTATTTTGCTGCGGTATCTGCGCTTCCCATTGGTTTGATGCGCCGGGGCTCATAGAAATAGTCTGATATCCGGCTGATGTATCCGAAGTAAAATGTAGTGTTGCCGAACTTATCCCCGAGTGGTGCCGTATTGTGGCTTTCACATTGTATGCTCCCTGAGTGGAAACTGTATCATCATATGGTTGATGTGATATCAGCAGGGGATTATTGCTTCCGACACTGTTGGTAATGCAATGAATAGCGCCACTGGCCGGGATAATATCCGAAGAATTAATACCTGTGACATTGTAGCCCGGCAAGTTCTCCCGCAAAATCCGTAAAGCTGTCGTGTCGTATTCTTCATAATAAGTAGGCACTAGCAAACTGTTATTAACAAAAACACTGTTGGTATACGTCCGGTAGTATCCACCCTGATCCGGATACAGGCCTGACGGGCTTGGTGGCATGGGTATCCTTATGACCTCAAAAGGATCGTTGAATTTAGAGTTGAAATTATTAAGCACATACTGCAGATTTGCTTCAATCTGTGGCCCGTCTGCAGTGCCTTGCGGATACTCGCCTATAAGCAGAGTTTCTTCATCCAATAATTTCATGTGCATATCTATATGGTGAATACCGTCATAAGGAAGGTTCGTCATGTGGATGAATGTATCAATGCCCATAAACTTATACATAATTGAGTCTATTTCTGATTCAGATAAGTTGGGGTTTTCATCCAAAATAAGGTTGGAAGAAAATGCTGTTCCGAAACCATCGGTCATAAAATTTCCGCCCGGAGTAATTAGTTCGTAAGGAGCCTTTGTTGTTTGGTAAAGTGGAATGTTTAATACTGAAGCTGTATGCTGTGGTATTGCATCATCCTCAGGTCGTGGGCGGTTATAAATCCAGTCGACCAGGATCAAAGAATCCACAGCGTTTTTATAAACCGTTTGAGCCCCGTAATCCCTGATCCAAATACTGTTTGACGGTGCTTCGATGTATTTTACATTTGTCGGAGTTACACCATAATTGTTTAGCTCTGTTTTAACCGTGTTGGAATCCGAACAGTGGATGATTACTGTTGCTTCTTTTTGAGCGTGTTTTACAATTTGGGATAAAATTTCTTTATAGGAGCGCCAGGTTATGGTAAGGTAATCTATCTCTTCCCATTCGCCGGGTGTTCTCAGGTCGCCCTGAGGAGGGGTTGTATATCCTTTGGAGGTGATGTTTTGCAAATACGATTTCATCTGACCTTTTTCTTTCTCGGTCATGTGATTGGGTAAATTTTGACCAAACGAGCTAAAAAAGAACAAAATGGCTATGGAAGATAGAAAATACCGCATTATTATTGAATTTGAGAATTTGAAATTTATACAAATATCAGGATAATTTTTTAATGGAATTGATTGAAAAAATATTTTAAGAAAACATTTGATAAATAAAGAGGTAGATTTCATAAATACATCTATTTTTGTAGCAGGGACAACAAATTAAAATCATGAGAAAAGCGGCCATTATCATATCTGTTTTGCTATT
>JBNJGZ010000004.1:10612-37327 GCA_051748065.1 Bacteroidota bacterium | reverse complement strand
TGTTTTCACAATTCGTTTTTTCACAAACCATTGATGATTTATCCATAAATCCGGCTTCGCCCAATGAGAATAACACTATCCAAATAATTGCAACAACAACATTTCCCAGTAGTACTTGTGAGATTATTGATTCATCAATAGCAGTTCAAAACGACTCAATCATTATTGATTCAGAACACAATGCAGGCATGATGCCAACAATATGCAACCGTACAGATACATTGACGATCGGCACTCTAAGCCCTGGTTCATACGATTTATCTTACAACCTTTATATGCCCGGGGCTTCCTCACCTGCAGATACAGGTTCATTGAGCTTTACCGTGCAAACCAACAATCAGGGATATCCGGCGATTGACAGTTTAAAAATACTGGAGGATAATGCGACAAATCAAGATTCTATACATCTGGTAAGTTCGGCTACCTTCCCTAATTCGGATTGTTATATGACTGATTTTTCATCAACCATAAATAACGATTCGATTTCTGCTGTAGCATATCATACGGCAGGACAGCTTCCGGCTTTCTGTAATACAGTTGACACCGTAAACTTAGGAGTGTTAAAATCGGGTTCTTATAATCTTTTCTATCATTTGCTTGATTCTGCAACTACAGATACTTTTGACATTGACACTTTAAGCTTTACTATCCAAGATATCAGTGGAATTGAAAGCCATTCAGAAAGCAATCAAGTAAAAATTTATCCAAATCCGGCAAGTGAAACAATTACGCTTAACTTAAAGAAACTGCAGCCAAAAGAATATACTATTGCTTTATATTCCGCTACAGGCAAAAAAATCCGAAATTTCACTACACAGGAAAAAATAGTTACTATAAACACAAGTAACCTGCGGGAAGGGATATATTTAGTAAGACTAACTTCCAGGAATGGTAATCAACAGACTCACAAGGTTATTATAACAGACAGCCATAACAAATAAACATTTAGCCTGCATTAATAATACAAGCTAATACGCAGCATTACACATTATCTTCAAAAAACTCATCTTTAAAATTCACAAGCATAAGTTTTTCTGTTGCGCGTGTAATTGCAGTGTAAAGCCACCTCAGGTAATTCACATCAATTTTATCTTCGGTAATATATCCCTGATCAACAAACACATACTTCCACTGCCCACCTTGTGTTTTATGGCATGTAAGAGCATAACCGAACTTAACCTGTAAGGCATTAAAAAGCGGGTTTTTTCTTAATGTTTCCAGTTTTTTGCGCCGCGAGTCCAGGTAAGTCAGATCGTCCATAAACGAATTATAAAGAGTATTTTGTTGCTCCCGGGTTAATGCCGGACTTTCTGAGTCTAAAGTATCCAGCATCAGCATTACATCAAAAGGCTCCATATCAGGATAATCTATCATACGGATAGTAGCATTAGCAAAATTAAATCCATGGGCCATATCAAACCCGTTAAGACTAAGCACTTCAATCATATCACCATTAGCAATAAAATTACTGTCCTTATCATTACCCAGCCAGAAATAATTGTTTTTCACTACCATAAGCCGGTCTCCAGCATCGATTTTATTTTCGCGAAAAAGTATACGATTCCGGATTTCTTGATTAAACCGGTTTGCTCGTTTGTTTGAACGCGTTATCATCACAGCATCAGCATCCCTGTCAGATGAATTAAAAGCTGTTTCCATCCACTCTTGCATATCATATCCCGGTAATTGTGTAATATCATCATAATCATTCAGATGGAAAAACGGGGGCACCGGGTGATCAAGTTCCAGTTTGCGACGCAAAGAAGTAGCATTCATCAATATGCCTGAACTTCTTGCCTGCCGGACAACTTCTTTCATTTCACTTATTCCTGCAGTCAAATTAAAAGATTTTCGCAGCCAATCAATATTCAACGCCGGACTATCATCATTTCCTACCGGGGGTAGCTGCGCATGATCACCAATTAGAATCAGTTTACAGTTATCGCCACTATAAACATAATGAAAAAGATCATCTAAAAGGCTTCTCCCCGAAAAGCCACCTTCATTTCCGGACGTATCGTGGATCATGGAAGCTTCATCCACAACAAAAATAGCATTCCTGAATTTATTGGTTTGCAAAGAAACATGCATTGATCCATCCGGGCCGGACTGCATGAAATAGATCCGTTTATGGATGGTATAAGCTTTTTGTCCGGAGTAATTTCCAAGCACTTTAGCCGCTCTTCCCGTTGGGGCCAATAAAACTGCTTTTTGTCCTATTTTGGGTAACAGATTAACAAGTGTACTGACAATACTGGTTTTTCCTGTCCCTGCATATCCTTTTAATACAAAAAGGGGGCGTGGTTTTTGAGTAAAAATAAACCGGGATAATACATATATCGCCCACACCTGGTCTTTAGTAGGCTCGTAAGGATAAGACTTCAGGAAATAATCATTAAACTTTTCACTATTCACGTTAACGCTCCTCTTTAGAAAGGATATCCAATTCCGAAATTAATATTTGTGTTTTTCAACTGATAATCATCAAGTATCCATTTATTACCTTTTTCTCTTTCCGGATCAATAACTTTTATACCGGCATCCACCCGTATAACAAAGAAAGAAAAATCCAAACGAATACCAAACCCTGTTCCGATGGCAACTTGTTCATAAAAATGATTCAATTTAAAATGTCCTCCCGGAAAATCATTACTTTTATCTTTTAGCCATACATTACCGGCATCTACAAACAATGCTCCATGAATAAAATCATACAAAGGAAACCGGTATTCTACACTTGTTTCCAAGCCAATATCACCGGTTTTATCAAAATCATTATTATCTCCTTTAAACCCTCCCGGGCCAAGGTTACGTAATTGCCAGGCCCGAATGCCGTTTGCTCCTCCTACAAAGAAACTTTTTTCAAAAGGCAATACATTCAGGTTTCCATAGGGTATTCCGACGCCAAGAGAAAAGCGCGTTGCCAGGACATTCTTTTTGTTAAACCGGTAAAAGTACCGGAAATCAGTATCAAAACGCACATACTGAGCATAACGTATATTAAACAATTCGTAGTTTCCTTCTTCATCCTGGCCCGTATTTAAATTTGAAGCAAGCGTATTCAGTAATAATCCGGCCGGTTCAAAAGTTCCGCGAAAATACCAAAAATCATCCTTTTTTCTGCGGACTTTCTGTGTGTTCCATATAAAGTTATACTTACTGCCTACAATTAAATGGTCTTCATAGGCTGAAAGAAGTTTCTTATTATCAATTTCGTTCAGTTTCCTGATAAAGGCAGAGTCGGGATTAAGCTTAATGGAATTAATATCCGCAATGTATACCTGATGTTGTTTCGTCTCGGATTCATCCCAGCGATAACCAAACGAGAGGTTTAATAAATGTCTGTTATAATCAGGTCTTTCCCTGTAGTTATAACCTGTGGAAAATGTTGTACGGGGTTTGAAGTAATCCGGAAAACGGCTATGATTAACAGGTAGTAAAAACTTAGGCAGGTCAAGGTCAGCGTTTACACCATACTCCAGCGTATTAAACGGCAAATATTTCGTAATATTTTGATTACTGCCTTCCCCTATTATTTGTTGAGTTTCCAGGGAAAGACTGGTGTTTAGGTTTAATATTTCACTTCCTCTGAAAAGGTTTCTGTTTGTATAAACCAAACTCACTTCGGTTCCTAAGTCCCTTGCTGTATTTTTACCGAGCCACTCTATTGCATAAGCCTGTTCTTTAGACTTGGTCAACCGAATATAAGTATCTAATCTTCTAGGAAGCGTATCCCGAAACCAGGGTTCCACATTGGAATGAATATCGACAAATTCTAAATTGACATAGTTAAATTGTTGCAAATCCCCTAACCGCTGATTTGTCATTTTCACTTCTTGTTTGTTATAGTATTCATCCGGTTCAATAAAAACAAAAGATGCTAAATGCTCCGGTTTATAGGGTAACTCACCACTATGGATATAATGATAGATTTTGCCGGAATGTTCATATCGCAGCGTATCATAAGTTCTTTGCTCATTCTCTAATGCATCATAATCCGGATAAATGTATACATTCTGTATTTTATATTGATGGTGAGGTAATGCAATAAGACTATCATTATACATTTCGGCTTTAAAAACCCGGTTGTTAACTGAAATGTAAACATCAAGTTTTCGATTTCCAATAGTGCTGTCAACCTGAAATTCAATAAAGTTTTTATTGAAATAATAATACCCTTTGTTTTTCAAAAAGTTGGTAATTCGCTCCCTTTCATCTTTAAAGTCTTCTACACTATAGATGTTCCCTTCCTGTAATAATGAATTTTGCATTGACTCTTCAATAAACGGTTGTAATGTGGAGTCCTCAACCTTGTATTCTATCTGCCTTATTTGGTAAGGTTGATTGGACTGGATATGGTACGTAACATCCGCTCTTTTAACCCCGGAAGTATCAATACCTTTATTGACTTTTGAATTAAAATACCCTTTATTCTGGAGATAATATTCAATTTGCCGTGTTGTGTTATTAGCCATGGAAGTATCCAACACTACAGGCTCTTCCCCAACACTTTCAGTAAGCCATTTTTTTATTTTGTTGTCTTTTTTTATGTTCTCGCCTATGAAATAAACAGATAAGTGAAACCTAAAGAGTCCTAAGATTTTTTTATTCGGTTTTTGTTTTATAAAACGACTTATTTCCGATGTACTAATCTCAGGGTTATCGGTTTCTATCTTATTTTTATTCAACAACATCTTATTTTCAGGCAAGCGTTTAGCATTATTGCAGCCTGACAAAAGGGCAATCAACAAAATAATTAAAATAATATACAGATATCCTGAGCGCATAAGCATGTTCAAATTAAATATTAAAAATTAACGAAAAGCAATTTTATATACATAAAACACTTGCCGATTTCCTTTTTGATCATTTGTTATTTTTTGATAGCCTGATGCAAGCATATAATCACCGTACCAATATCGAATTCGCTCTTTTCCAGTGTTTTTCAGATTATCATTTTTATGCATTAACGGTAAAGTAGCGGTTTTTCGTCCATTAATTTTTTTATTATCTTTCACTAACTGATAGCTAAGTTCATTATCAAAATTATAAACAATGCCGGTTGTTTTTCCATCAGTAATCAGGTCGGCTTTTAGAGGTCGTGCATAAGAATGAATATCAGGCATTTTAATTGCTGCATCCCAAATAATCTCACCATTGTTATTAAAAGAAACAGACATGGCATGCGTAAATCTGTAACCTTCAAAAACCTTTCGTGTGTGAGCAACACCATAGGCATCATAATACCATTCTGTGCGGTATTCCGGATAGTAAGCCTCCGCCAGGATTATGTTTTGCTTTGAATTTGTTTTAGCCTCCTGATGCAGCAAGATTTGGTAGCCCACGGAACCTTGTACTTTGTTTCTGCCGGGAAAAAATTGAAACATATTGGGATTCGTATGGGAATAAAAAGCATTTATATTGGATAATTTATAATATGTTGAATTTTTCTCTTTTCCATTGGCATAAATACTAACAAATATTCCGTCAGCATAATCTTCATAATGATTGTATCGGTCCCGGATACTACTCATCGTAGCGGTTAAAAATCTTCTGCCTTCTTGTGCACTTATAGCCAGATTAACAACGGTTTTCCCTTCGATCCGACTGTATTGATGTTTATCTTCCAATAGTCCACTGAATGAAAAAGAATATCGCCATATCTCATCTGTGGATTTGCTGTAAGGCTTTACCGCATATAAATCTATTGTGTTTTCATACTCAAACACCTCCAGTTGTCTTGGTTGCATATTATCTTGTATGGAATCCGTGAGATTATTCAGGTTGGCTTCTTTCCAGTCATAATGAAAGAATCTTAACTTTCCGGATTTTTTATCAGTCGAGCTAAACACATTCGAAATGATCTTACCTAATCCTTTTCCTTCTCTACCCAAAATAAAACTGTGTCCACTAACAGATTTAAAATCGACAGGAGTTATTTTATTTTCCACTATGAACTCATTGCTGGTGACTTTGCCGGAAGCTATATCCATCCGGTATAACTTAAACCTTGATTCCTTATTTTTACTATCTGAAAACAATAAATATCCAAATCCGTCCTGGTAAAATTTCTTGCTGAATGAATAATTTTCATCAAGCGAAATTGTAGAGTTCCACTTTTTCTCCATGTCTGCTGAATAGCAAAATATTTTTATTATACTCTCATTATCTGAGCTCTTACCATCGTCCCTTATAATAACAAAGCCATTATCTTCGGCAAGCAACAAATGAAAATTATCCTGCCTTCCCAAAGAAGAAAACTCAACTCTCATAGGTTGGTTTGACTGCGCGTAACCCGCCTGAAACGGGACAAAAAGCAAAACAAACAAAGAAAATAATAAATATCTTACCATAATCAATACAAAGTAATACAAAATTTACCTTATCATATCCAAATTATTCCATCTTTTTTTGGTTACAACTTTCAGACCATTTTATTAAAAAATGGTTTAATTCCTGAATTGATTGTGCATTCTTTTCTTGTACAATCGATTTCGCATTCCGTTTTCCTCCGGTATAAAATGAAATTAGAAATTCCAGACCCGAAAATACCGAGCTAACATAAAGTTTATTGTAAACGCAATATGCTGTATAGCCTAAAAATCCGGCATTAAGCAAGAAGCTGTTAATTCCTTTCCATGGTTTTCCGGCATAGAATTGTCCCAATCCGGGCAAATAACCGGATAACCGCTTTGCTTTATTGGGTTCTTGCATCTCATGTACAAATTCATAAACGGAATCCACATTTATATTCTTTTCACAATATTGAGAGTATTGTTTCAGATTTTGTCTGGCAATTTTAAATTCTTCCATAACATTATGCACCAACACCTTCAAAAAAAGCACTTGTGGTTTAACCGTATAATCAGGAATATAAAATTCGATATAAGACAAATTCTTAGCTGCAGTTTCAAAATTATTTTGTGAATAATTCAACATTGCTAAATTGTATAATGCTTCAAAAGCCACCTCCTCTTCTGCTATTGTATAGGAAACCCTGTCGAATGTTTTTATTGCAGCATTCGCATATCCTGCTTCTTTGAAAACATTAGCTTTTTCAATGATCAACTGGTTTTTAAGGTTTGCTTCCCTTGCTTCAAAAATTTTCTTTTCCAAAAGCAAAACTTTTTTGTTTATGCTATTTTTTTGTTTCGCTACAGAATCCTGAGCATTACCCTCTATTCCAAAACTACAAAGAAAAATAGAGATCATCGCGAAGACGTTGATCAACCTCATATAGCTCCTCCTGATTTTTAATTTTAACGCTCAAAGCACTACCCCAGATATTGCTAACATAATACCCCAAAGCAAAAGCCCCGGAAAGATAAAATCCGGGTGCTGTTATTCCCTGCCGGTAATAGGCTTCCCAGGATTGCAGGGCAAATAAGCCAACGGTTACAAAAGTGGATAAGCCCTGATTAGGCTTACCTGCATATACTTTTCCTAAGCCCGGAACAGCAGCTGAAAGCAAACCCGCCATCCAGGGGCTTTTCATATTTATCAAGGAATACTGCTCTCGGTATTGATTAAGCAAATTCCTTTTATCCTTTTCCATGACCTGCACTTCACTCATCAGGCTATCAAAACGAACCGGATCTTTGTTAAGCAAATATAACCCACAACCAAAAAAGGCGATATCAGGATTATTCTTAATTTCCAAATCCTCGTTTTCCAGATATTTTAAAGGTTTTGTGTAATCATTCCGGTCTAAATACCGGTTAAAAGTTAACCGGATACCTTTGTTATGTAAGGAAGTTTCCCGGTCAATTTTCCGGAAAGTATAATAGGCCGAATCTACATTATTCAGCTTGAGTTGCGATCTGCCTAAAAGAAACTGTAGTGTATCAAAAGTAGGTTTATCTTGCTGAGTGAAAGGACAGGTTTTGCTGAGACTTACCATATCCTGATAATTTTCACTTTTAAAAAGATGCTTGCCAAAAGACTTCAAATCATTACACAGATCTTTTTCCTGCGCTTTCAATTGCAGAATAAACAAAAACAAAATCATAATCAGTATGCTTCGTAAACTAAAATGCATAGCATCATCTTTTTTAACCCGGGATTATAAATTGGTTTACTTCCTCTCTTACTTGCTATTAATTATCAGAATCAATCATTTTATATGCCTTCGGCGGATCATGAATTAACCGGTCTTTGTTATCAAACTTATATTCAGGAACATCTTTCAGGCTAATATTGTTACATCTTGAAAGGCGGTCTAATCCGAGGAAAAAACCTTTAACCGGGTTATATTCTGCAATAGCCAATCGCATAAAGTCCGAACAAGTAATTTTATAAACGCACCCTGTGGAAAGCTGCTCTGACACCATTGATTTATAGAGCTTTAATCCCCATATCAAAGGATTAAATGATCCGTTTTGGCCGGAGGTTTTAACCCGTTTATGATGATCATGCAAAAACCGGCTTTCTTCATTAGCTTGTTTCAAATAATCCCTGTCTAATTCAGACTGGGCAAATGTCATCCAGGAGATAAACAAACTACTTATTATGATTAACAGTCTTTTTTTATTCATAGCGTAATGATTCAATAGGTTCAAGCCGGGCCGCTTTAACAGCCGGATAAATTCCGGACGCCAAACCGACGATAACACACACAACAACCCCGGAAATAATCCAAAGCCAGGGAATAATAAAATTACTTTTAAATAAAATTGAAGTAATATTTCCTAAGCCAATTCCCAGAATTATTCCTAATACCCCTCCGAGTTGACTAATGGTAATAGCCTCTATCAGAAACTGATCCCGGATATTTTTTTTGGATGCCCCCATCGCTTTACGAATTCCAATTTCCCGGGTCCGCTCAGTCACTGAAACAATCATAATATTCATTAAACCCACAGCAGCCCCGATAAGTGTAATTAACCCGATCATGGTAGCAGCCAAAGTAACATATTTAATATTTTCCTGAAAAGCTTTTATCAAATTATCACTTTTTGCAATATCAAAACTATCTTTTTCACCGGGTTTAACATCCCGGATACTCCGAAACAACCCCCTTGCTTCGCTGATAATCAAATCCATCTGCCCGGGTGTTTGCGCCTTTACATCAATATGATAATTCATCCCCGGCCGGGAAAATACTTCACGTAATGTACTTAAAGGCAATAACACATTTCTGTCTCCGCTAAACCCAAAACCTGAGCCTTTCGTTTTCAGAACACCAATAACGGTAAACTGACCTGCGTTTAAAGAAATCTTTTCACCTACCGGATTTTGATCCTGAAATAAACGTTTTTTTATATCCTGCCCGATAATAGCCACCCTATTTGCTCGATTAATCTCTGAAACAGCAAAATTCCTTCCCTGAGCAATTTCATAACCCTGACATAACAAATAATTTTCATCACCGCCAATTACACTCACATTCGGATTGGTTTTTTTTCTGCGATATTTAACTGTCTGCGAAGAAACACCGCGTGCCGAAACAGAAGTATGTGAAGGCATATCAAACCTTTGTTTGAATTCCTTTGCCTCGCGATAGGAAATATTGCGGTAGTACTCTCTTTCGCTCCCCCCGCCAAAGTTAACCTGCATGCTGTGATTACGTATAGTAAATGTATTAGCCCCCATCATTGCAAAATTATTACTAATAGCATATTCAATGGAGTCTATAGCTGTTAATATACCCACTAAAGCCATTATGCCAAAGGCAATAATCAAAATCGTCAGTACCGTGCGCAAAACATGCGTACGTACTGATGTCAGGGCAATTTTGATATTTTCAAAAATCAGCGAACTCATGAAAGAAATAACAGTTTTACAAAACAACGAAAATACGAAATTTAAAACACTTTTCCGTTGAAAATATATCACGAAAAAATGTCGACCAGACATGTATTCCCCTGGAAAATAACCAACACAATACCAAACACTTAAAATCTATTAGTCAATAAGTATTGTATACAATCTTTGATTTTGTTTTTAATTCCATTTGAATCATTAAATTTGCCCCAATGCAAATTACAGATTTGATAAATAAGGCTGAATATGAGTTTCCTATTTAGTGTCTAAAACCGGTAATCATGAAAAAAGAAATTATATTTGCCACGCATAACGATCACAAGGTAAGGGAATTAAAAGAGATCATCAATAACACTTGTGAGAAATGCAATATAGAAATACTCACGTTGAAAGACATCCAGTTTGATGTAAAAATTCCGGAAACAAAAAATACTCTGGAAGGTAATGCCATCCAAAAAGCACGATTCATCAGAAATCACACGGGTTATGATTGTTTTGCCGATGACACCGGCCTGGAAATAGAAGCGCTAAACGGCGAACCCGGCATATATTCTGCACGCTATGCGGGAGAAGAAGCTTCTTTTGAAGACAATGTACGGAAGGTATTAAAAAAACTTAATGGGGCAAAAAACAGAAATGCACGCTTCAGAACGGTAATTGCCCATTCCGTTGACAGTAAAGATTATTTATTTGAGGGAGAAATAGAAGGTGTTATCCTTGAAACTCCCCGTGGAGACGGAGGATTTGGGTATGATCCGATTTTCAGACCCAAAAAACACAGAAAATCCTTTGCTGAAATGCCGGACAAACAAAAAAATAAAATCAGTCATCGCTATCATGCTACAAAACAGTTTGCCGTATGGTTAAAAGAACAAGCTGAAAAATCAAAATAAATCATTTATTTGCTAATCGTTTCGCCTGTCTTTTTTTCATTCAGCGCATTTTCAATAGCCAAACTAAATATATCACTCTCTTTTAATCCGGCAGCACGGATTTGCTGGGGAACAATACTGGCTTCGGACATTCCCGGCACAGTATTAAGTTCTAAAAAGTAATATTCGTTGTTTTTCAGGATAAAATCCACCCGCACAATTCCTTTGCAAAATAATTTATTATAAATAAAATTCGAAAGTCTTTTAACTTCCAGTGCAGTATCTTCAGCTATTCTCGCCGGGGTAATTTCATCAGCCATACCTTTCGTATACTTGGCTTCATAATCAAAGAATTCATTCATGGAAACTATCTCCGTAAGAGGAAAAATAAGGGTATCATTTCCTTTCCTGATCAAGCCACAAGTAACTTCCGTTCCTTCAATAAATTCTTCGGCAAGTACCTGATCATCTACTTCAAAGGCTTTATTAATAGCCATCTGAAGTTCTTCTTTTTTGTTTACCCGCGTTGTCCCAAGGCTGGAGCCACCTTCATTCGGTTTAACAAAACAAGGTAATCCTACATCTTCCGCAATTTTGTCAATATCATATTTTTCATCTTTTAACAACAACCTGGAAAACGGAGTCATCAATCCGAGCATTCTCATCTGTTGATTGGTATAGAATTTATTAAACGTTAAAGAAGAGGTGAACAAACTACAATTGGTATAAGGAATATCAAGCAGGTCAAAATAGCCTTGCAGTTTGCCGTTTTCTCCCGGTGTACCGTGGATCATCATAAAAACTACGTCAAAATGAATTTTTTGTCCTTTTGAATTTAAAGAAAAATTATTTTTATCAACAGGGAATTTTTGTTTCTGCTCATCTTCAAAATACCATTCCTGAGCAAACATTTTAATCAAATAAACATTGTATATTGATTTATCCAGTGATTTTTTCACCATAGATGCACTACGGAGTGACACTTCAAATTCTCCGGAATCACCACCGGCTAAAAGAGCAATATTTTTTTTCATAAACCCAGATTTTATAGAACAAATATACATTAATAACAGCTCTGGACAGAAAAACCTTTTGAGAGATTTAAACAATCTATCGTTAAATACATCATTAATTTTTATCTTTGCTTCATTGATAAACAATATTTCAGTATAGCTGGGGTTTTAACAACAGTGTTTTCCTGAACAATTTCTATACGAATGAAAATAATACAATTCTTTAAAAGCAAACGAGTTTGGATAAACTTGATTATCATGGCATTAATTACCGTTTTATTGGTCTTCGGAACGATGCAGTATCTCAAGATGTACACCAGACATGATAAAACAATAGAAACACCTGATTTCCGAGGGCTTCAAATGAGTGAACTGGATCAATATACTTCCGGTGACTACTTTGAATTTGAAGTTATTGACTCCGTTTATGATTCCGATGAGGAAAAAGGCAGTATCATAGAACAAGACCCAAAGCCCAAATCGCATATCAAAAAAGGCCGGACAGTCTATCTTTCTATTGTAGCTTTTCATCCGAAAAAAATTAAGATGCCTGATCTGACATCTCTTTCTATACGGGGAGCCAAAAGAACACTTGAAAATTACGGTTTGAAAATTGCATCTCTGGAATATATTCCAAATCCATATAAAAATGCCGTATTACGCCAGGAATATCTGGGTAAAAAAATTAAACCAGGAGAAAAAATTGAAAAAGGTTCAGCAATAACACTTGTTTTAGGCCGCGGTAAGAAATCCGAGAAAGTTAAAGTTCCATTTCTTATCGGACTGAAAAAAAACGAGGCTATCGATAAAATCTATTCCAACTCACTTAATGTAGGGGAGGAAAACTATTATAATCCGGCTGACACATCGGACGTGCGGGTTTACAAACAATCTCCCAAACCATTAAAAAATAAAAAAGTAAAAATGGGAGCACCCATAGACCTTGTTTACAGAAACAACAGAAAATTTGACTTCCAGTCACATATAAAAGAATACAAACAGGATAGTTTGAGCAGTCGTTCAAAAGACACCACAAAAACAGAGAAAACAGAATAACCTATGCAACGCTTTGTTTTAATTCTCTTCATGATACTTTTGAGCTCGTTGGCAATTAGAGCCCAGGAAGTACTCACCGGTCTTTCGGAAAATGTAAAGGTTAAACAGGAAGCCAAAAGGAAGACCTTTTATAAAGGGCAGCATCAGTTAGAGCTACCTTTTTTAGATGATTTTTCCAGTACAGAAGTCTTTCCAAACGACACCCTTTGGCAGGACCGGTATGTATATATCAACAATTCATACGCTTACAAACCTTTTAATATCGGAGTAGCTACTTTTGATGCGCTAAACGATACAGGCGCCATACATCCAACTGCAGCCTCCAATATGTTTCCGGCCGACACGCTTACATCGCATAAAATAAGGCTTGACTCCATTACCAGTCAGGATAAAGAATTGTCCCCTGCTGATTCTCTTTACCTTAGTTTTTATGTTCAACCTCAAGGTATTGGAAACAGCCCTGAGCCAGAAGACTCTTTGACATTAAAGTTTTATGCCCCGGAAAAACAAAGTTGGGTGCATGTTTGGAGTATGGCCGGAACTGACCTGCAAACCTTTTATGATTCTAATCAGGTTTATAATAAACGCATAATGATACCTATTACGGATAGTATATTTTTCCATGAAGGATTTCAAATGCAATTCGTAAACTATGTAAGTCTGTCAAATAACAACATCCCCAGTTGGGTCGGAAATGTAGACATCTGGAATCTGGATTATGTACACCTCGACATACAGCGCACTTACAACGATACATCACTGGTAGACTGGACCCTGACAAGTCATGCGCATAGTTTGCTTGAAGATTTTGAACAAATGCCCTGGGAACAATACAAAGTTAATCCCACGAACGAAATGAAAGATACATTTCGTATCAACTACAGGAGTAATAAAGGACACCGCAAGGATGTCGATATGACCTTTAAAATAAAAGATTTATCGGGACAATCATCTACTTATACTACTTTCCCCTCCCCGATTACAAATCAAAAGATGCCTTCTTTCAGTACGTTTGAATTCACTCACTTTCTGGACTACAATTATCCGCCTAATAACCAAACATACAATGATTTTGAACTTTTATTCCATATCCATGTCCCCGATGACCCATACAACTTCAATGATACTTCCCGGTTTTATCAAAGATTTTACAATTACTATGCTTATGATGACGGAACCGCAGAAGCAGGTTATGGATTATCCAGCAGTGGTGCTCAGTTAGCCTATCAGTTTCCTCTTAATAAACCGGACTCGCTGCAGTCGATTCAAATGCATTTCAATCGCGTAAAAAACGACGCCAATGTAAAGGTATTTACCCTTACTGTTTGGGATCATAAAAATGGAGAACCAGGTAGTATCATTTATGAAGAAAGCGGAAAATTCCCAAAGTTTCCCACCGGGAAGAATCGTTATCACACCTATGTGCTTGAAGAAGCTCAATTCGTAAGTGATACATTTTATGTAGGGTGGCAGCAAACGACAGCCGATAATCTGAATGTAGGTTTTGACAAAAACAGGAATGCACGCCCACACATTTTTTATAACACCTTAGGAAGCTGGAACAATACGATTTATGAAGGTGCACTAATGATTCGCCCGGTACTTGGAAATAGCGATTATGCACATGTAGATGTTCCTGAACACAAACAGAAACGGAAGGAAATCACTGTTTATCCCAATCCGGCAAATTCGCAAGGATACATTCATTTAGACACGGATATTCCTGATCACCAGCTTATATGTAAGATTTATAGCATTGAGGGGCGTCTGATAAAACAATTCAACAACAGCAAAAGCCTGAACTTACCCCAACTACAGCAAGGCATATATATTCTGGATATCCGGAACAAAGAAACCGGCGAACAGTCGGTGAAAAAAATTATGATCAACCCGTAATAATGACAGAACAACAAAACGAAAACATTGACAACGACCAGGAGTTATTTGAACACTACGAAATAACCGTTGATAAAGGTCAAAGCCTTATCCGTATTGATAAATTCTTAATGGATCGTATTGAAAATTCTTCCCGCTCAAAAATACAGGATGCAGCAAAAGACGGAAACATCTGGGTTAATAATAAACCGGTAAAGGCTAATTATAAAATTAAGCCGGATGACAATATCCGCATTATGATGCCTTATCCTCAACGCGAAATTGAAGTTATTGCTGAAGACATTCGTCTGGATATTGTTCATGAAGATAAAGATGTCATTATAATAAATAAACCGGCGAACATGGTAGTTCATCCGGCTTATGGGAATTACAAAGGCACATTACTCAATGCCATGAAGTATCATCTTGAACAAAATGATCCCGGAAGTGCGCCCCTAATGGTTCACCGTATTGATAAAAACACATCGGGCTTATTGTTAATGGCGAAAAATGAAGAAACTCAAACCCATTTATCAAAACAGTTTTACAATCATACTATAAATCGCCGCTATTTGGGCCTGGTTTGGGGAGATTTGGATAATAATGAAGGTACGATAGAAGGAAATTTAGGACGCAGTCCGGCGAACCGCAAAGTAATGACAGTATTTCCAAAAGGCAATGCCGGAAAACACGCAGTAACACATTATAAAGTATTGGAACGTTTCGGTTATGTCACAGCAGTGGAATGTCAACTCGAAACAGGTCGTACGCACCAAATCAGAGCCCACATGAAATATTTGGGGCATCCGTTATTTAATGACGAGACTTATGGTGGCAACCGTATCCGAAAAGGAACAACTTTTTCGAAATATAAGCAATTTATTGAAAACGCATTTAAGCTTTGTCCACGGCAAGCATTACATGCCAAAACGCTGGGCTTTGAACATCCGGTTAGTGGAAAATGGATGGAATTTACTTCTGATCTACCGGAAGACATTAGCCAGGTAATGGAGAAATGGAGAAGTTATGCTCATGCCAGTATGCAAAGCAAGCAAAACCCACAAAATTTTTAGTCATGAAGTTTGATTTTAATACTGTAGCTCATAATTATGATGACTATTATCATAGTGAATTTGGTAAAAAGATTGATGATGTTGAAAAACGATTGGTAAAAAAGTATCTGAATAAAATCCCGGATAAAGAAGCATTGGAAATAGGTTGCGGAACAGGACACTGGTCTATGTTCTTTAGTGATAACGGCTTTCAGATAACAGGAATTGATCTGGCTTCGGATATGCTTGAAAAGGCTATTGAAAAAGACATTCCCGGGGCCGTTTTTATGGAAATGGATGCCGAAAACTTAATGTTTCCCAGTGAATCCATAAAAAATATTTTTACAATCGCTACTGCTGAATTCACAAATGATCAGCAACAATTTTTTGATGAAGCTTTTCGTGTACTAAAAAGAGGCGGTTATCTGCTTGTTGGTGGTTTGAATGCAAATTCCACTCTGGGAAAAACCAAAGAGCAGGATGAAGTTTTTAAAAACGCAACATTCTTCACGCCGGAATCGCTGTATCGTTTCCTTACCCGCTTTGGCCATTCTGAAATCGAAGGCTGTGCTTTAATTGATAAATCGGGGGAGATTCTTGATTATCCGGATGATCATAACTTATCGCAACAAAAACTAAACAAAGAAGGTGCTTTTTTGGTTGGTTTTGTAAAGAAATTATAATTCTCGGTTTTACTTATTTTAGATAAGTATTTTTTTGACAGGCGTAACGAATCAAAGGGCTTGTATATACAACCAATAATTACAAAATCACATCGAAATGGCACAAATTACGGCAGACATAAGCTTTTATCCACTTGAGGATAATTATCTGGATACAATAAATCAATTTTTGGAGTCTTTACACAAAAACGAGAGTTTTAAAATTGAGACAACAGATGTAAATACCATTATCACAGGGGAACATACGGCTGTTATGCAACTGATAGAAAAGGAGTTAAAACCATTTCTGGAAAGCGGTGATGCTGTATTTATCGTAAAATATTCAAATGCCTGCGGAAAAAAAGAGTAAAGTCCGGCTACAGGCAAAAACATAGTAACCAGTTAACTTGTTTATGTTACACATGCTTAAAAAAATTACAGAACATGCGGATTAGCGACCTAAAACCCAAAAGACATGAACACTAAAACCATTCTCATTACAGGTTCCACTGACGGGATTGGCCTTGAAACAGCAAAAAGACTGACAGCTGAAGGTCATAAAATTATATTGCACGGAAGAAAAGAAAATCGAATTAAAGAAGCTAAATTATATATTTCCAAATATACAGAGTTTAAAGTCCACGATACGGTTCAGGCCGATTTTGGTAAAATTGAAGAAGTTAAGCAAATGGCTTCGTATATGAACAACACTTATTCTTCATTAGATGTACTTATTAACAATGCCGGTGTGTTCCGAAAAGACAAAGAATACACGCATGACGGACTGGAAAAAACATTTGGTATTAACCATATTGCTCATCATTTGTTAACGAAGGAGCTATTGCCTTTATTAAAACAATCGCCACAGGGACGAATTGTTATGGTCAGTTCTATGATCCATGCAAACGATATAGATTTTTCAAATCTTCAGGGAGAAAAAATATATGACGGAAATGAAGCTTATTCCCGTTCAAAGCTTGCTAATCTGTTATTTGCCAAAGCACTTTCACGCAGATTAGAAGAAAGCAAAGTAACGGTAAATGCGCTACATCCGGGAGTTATAAGTACAAAGCTTTTAAAAGCAAGCTATGGACCTTTCGGGAACGATGTTTCCGAGGGAGCAGAAAATTTGATTTTTGCCGCTCTTGACCTTTCCCTTTCCAAAACTTCAGGAAAATATTTGAAGGATTCCCGGATAAGGGAACCGACAAGAATAGCATTGGACCAAAATGCACAAGAAAAACTTTGGGGTATTTCCGAAAAGATATTAGAAAAACAATCGAAGTAATTAAAAATCTTCCTCCAGACCTGTTATTCAGACATTTTAGATTCTTTAGCAGAAAATCTATTAATTTGCTATCAAAAAAGCGATCCGTATTGAGGCATATATTTTATACTGCCGGGGTGGGTCACAGTTACACGGTTTGCTCCAAAACGCAACACTTCCTGCCATCCTTCATCTCCTATAATTGTCAAGGCATCCAGATCCTGAAAATTATCCAGAAAGATCCTGGCAACCGCAAAAACGCGCATATCTTCAAGTCCGGAAGTAGCAGGAATGAATTTTGAAACACCACTGTCAGCACGGAATTTTACAGGTATAAATCCATCAAAACGATTGGTTTTATCCTGTAAATCACGGATGCTCTCAAGATGCCGCAACCGATCCTCCACACTTTCAAAATGGCCGTATGTCATTGTTGCCTCAGTGAAGTAGCCAATTTTATGAGCTTGCTTATGCAAGTCCAACCATTGTTGTTTGCTTAATTCATAATTCTGCATTTTGTTTCGCATTTCTTCCCTGAAAATCAATGCATCTCCGCCTAACAAGCCACCCAGACCGGCATCTTTTAATTTTTCCAATACTTCAACGGGTTCTTTTACTTCTTTACGAGCCAACTCTAATATATGTATGGCCTGAAACCCCTTAATTTTTTGGTTGGGATGCTGTGATTTTATGGCAGAGATCAAATCTACAAGAAAGGAAATAGTAATTTGATCCGAAATTCCGGACGATAAAACAATTTCATCTACTTCTGTTGCCTGTTTTAGCTCATTTAAAAAAATACCTTTATCGGTCAACGCATCCTTTTGTTTAGAATATTGACAAGCCGGACATTCATATTTGCAGTCTTTAGTTATGATAACAGGAAACACTTGTTTTTTCTTTCGCTCAAGTTCACGGACTTCAGCAATATGCCCGGCTAACATTCCGAGTAATCCGGTTTCTGTCTTTTTCATCAATAAAATTCCTTCATCCACTGTTAGACGATTACCATCCAAAACTTTTGAAATGATTACGCGTAACGAAGGATTTTTAACAAGTCTTTTTATATAATCGGGGTTCATAAAGTTAATTTTTCAAAACACTGACAGTGTGGTTATTATATTTTTCTGATTATTTATTGTTTTTATCATTTTGCTTTGCGTCATTTATCCGCCATGCGACGGATATCATTTGTAGTTTTTCTCCTGAAACCTTTTTTTGTTTCATCGGGATCATTTGCGCTTCGCGCGTCATTTTGTTTTACTGTATACAAAATCATTTACTTTACGGCTTTTTGAGACGGTTACATTGACAGCAAACGGACTCAAAAGTATATAAAATGACCATTAATGACAATCAATGACATTGTTTTCCTTGCTCCTGACAGCAATCAGGACCATATAATCAATCTATTGTGCGTCTATATTTTTTCGCCATGCCCGTTCTATATTTTATTGTCAAAGATAACAATTGTCAATCTTACACTCATTAGTGTTTGTCCATAATGTCCAATTTCTGCGTTATGCTCGTATTTAAAACAGTCATCCCGATGTTACAATCGGGACTCCTTGGTTTTAAATACTTCTCAAGCCTTGAACTTGAACATTATGAACTAAACACTTACTTTATAGACAGACACTCATTATAATTATAATTATATTTATCTTTGTAATATGCGAAATCGATTTATAGCATTTATAGAGCAGGAAAAACTCATTCGGCCGGGCCAACACGTATTGTTAGGAATAAGCGGAGGGATAGATTCTATGGTCTTGTTGGAGTTATTTGCCGAAAGTGGCATTCGCTTTAGCTGTGCTCATTGCAACTTTCAACTCAGAGGTAGCGAAGCAGACAAAGATGAAGCCTTTGTAAGGGAATATACAAATCAAAAGTCAGTTCCCTTATTTGTCAATCGTTTTAATACTGAGGACTATGCTAATGAACGGAATATCTCCATTCAGATGGCCGCACGACAACTACGTTTTGAGTGGTTTGAGAAACTCCAAAACGAAAACAGTCTTGATTTAATCGCTACTGCTCATCATCGTGATGACCAGGTAGAAACATTTTTCCTTAACCTGATGCGCGCCACAGGAATTGCCGGACTACACGGGATCCTTCCTAAACAAGGAAATTTAATTCATCCGCTATTATTTGCCGATAAATCAGATATCCTCCGGTATGCTCAAAAATACCAAGTCCCTTATCGCGAAGACAGTTCAAACAAAGGCGTAAAATATGCCCGTAATAAAATACGCCACCACGTAATACCAACACTACAGGAAATTCATCCCGGCTTTAAAGATATTTTAAATGACAATATTAACCGCATTCGCGAAACAGAGATTATTTACCGGAAGGCGATAGAACAGGTTATTTCTGAGATAAAAACAACAAAAGACAATTATCCGGCAATATCCATTGCCAAACTAATGCAAACCGATGCTCCTGCAACATATCTTTATGAATATCTGGCTTCTTTTCAGTTTAAATATGCAACTGTTTCCGACATTATTCGTTCCATAGCGGGAATTCCTGGTAAGGTATTTCACTCGCCCTCACATGAAGCATACATAGACCGGGAATTTATAGTGATTAAAGAAAAAACAGCGCAGGATGCTGCTCGCCGCTTTATTATTCATAAGAATGAGGTGCCATGCACTATAACCGAGCCCTTAAGCCTTTCATTTGCATGGAAACCACAAGCTACTTTAAACAACATCAGCAAAGAGCCTGAAGTTGCTTGTATTGATGCTTCAAAACTGGAATGGCCGCTGAGGTTGGAAAAATGGAAAAAAGGAGACCATTTTTTTCCATTAGGCATGCAACAAAAGAAAAAAATCAGTGATTTTTTGGTCGATGAAAAAGTTCCCTTGTACCGCAAACAAAATGTATGGGTTTTGCGTTCAGGAACAAAAGTTGTTTGGATTATCGGAATGCGAATTGATAACCGATTCAAAATTACAAAGCAGACACCAGAGATATTGGAAATAAAACTTTTGGAGGAATAAATATGGCCTTAATAAAAGAAGTTAATCAACAGCAACCCAAATTCGGCAAAGATTGTTTTTTAGCAGATAATGCCACCATTATCGGAGATGTGGAAATGGGCGATTTATGTAGTGTTTGGTTTAATGCTGTAGTACGGGGAGATGTTCATTACATTAAAATTGGCAATAAAGTAAATATACAAGACGGGGCTGTCATACATGGAACATATAAAAAATCTCCAACAAATATTGGTGATAAAGTATCCATAGCCCATAATGCCATTGTTCATGGTTGTACGATACATGAAAACGTACTTATTGGCATGGGTTCTATTGTAATGGACGATGCGGTTATTGAGAGCAATTCAGTGATTGCTGCAGGTGCCGTTGTTAAAAAAGGAACACATGTAGAGTCCGGGAGTGTATATGCGGGCATCCCGGCAAAAAAGGTAAAGTCTATTGACAAGGAACTCTTAGAAGGAGAAGTGGAACGTATAGCTGATGCCTATAATCTATATGCAAGCTGGTATCAGGAATAAAAAAAAGCCGACTTGATGAATCAGTCGGCTTTTTTTTACATACGATAAAATTTATTCCTCGTTGTTATCGGGCATATCTATAGTTTCATTCACATTCTGGGTAGGCTGCTGTTGAACGGGTTGCAATTGATTGTCTGGTTCATCCTCAGGTAATGGAACATCTTCAATTCCAAGCTCTTTTCTCACCATTGGCATAATATCTTTACCTTTCTCACCAACAAAAACCACGCTACCCTGAGAGGTATCCAGAATATAAGTAAATTCATTTTCTTCCGCTACTTTATCAATAGCATCCTGTGCTTTTTGCAAAATGGGCTGTAGCAATTCCTGTTCTTTTGCCTGAAGGTCTTGCTGTGCACTTTCCTGATATTTACGAATGCGCTCTTCCATTTGCATAAGCTCTTCCTGACGTGTTTCTTTCATAAGTTCTGGCATACTAGCCTCGTCTTCCATATACTTTTGATATTTTTTTTCAAATTCCTGCTGATATGTTTTTAAATCGTTTTGCAGGGATTTGGCATAATTTTCAAGAGCAGTTTGCGCTGTATCCCGGCCCGGCATAATTTGGAGCAATTTTGAAGTATTAATATGGCCAATTTTCGGGGTTTGTGCCGAAGCTAATCCGGACGCTGATGCCATCATTACTACAACCAGTAGTATTCTTGGAAATAATTTCATTGGGTTACTTTTTGTATTAATAATTTTATTTTTAATCTATCTATTCGTTTCATTCCAAGTGCAAAATTACAAATATAAATTGCACCTGACAAAAACCTAATCACAAAATTTGTTAATCATCTTTCTTCATGCCACCCGGACTATATCCCATTTGTCGCAACACTTCGTCACTGATATCGTATCGGTCTTCTGTATACAGCATCGTCAGTGACCCGGCTTTATCAAAAACAACTGCATAATTATTGCTTTCAGCGGCATCTTTCACGCCATCATATACCTTGTCCTGAATAGGCTCAATCAGTTCCTTACGCTTTTTATAAAGGTCCCCTTCCTGGCCGAATCTTTTCTTCTGCAATTTTTTGGCTTCTTGTTCCTTTTGAATAATTTCCTGCTCTCTTTTTTTCTTCATATCTTCGGGCAGCAAAACAGCCTCGCTTTGATATTCATTATAGAGCTTATCAATTTCTTCAAATTTTTTCTCGATTTCTTCTTGCCACTTCACAGAAAGTTCATCGAGTTTATCTTGAGCAACTTGATATTCCGGAATATTTTCCAAAATATAATCTGTATCTACGTAGGCAAATTTCTGAGCGAAACTCATTGTTGTAAATACGAGTAAGATGGCAGTAATAGCAAATTTTTTCATAATAATCATCCTCCTGTTTAATAATTATTCTATTGAATTATTGATAGAGAAGTGGAATTGAGCTCCGTTAGCGCCCGGGTTGCCTGGGATATTATCAAATCCATAGCCCCAGTCCAGACCAAGCAAGCCAAACATTGGTAACCGAATTCGGAGTCCAACACCAGCAGAACGTTTTACATTAAAAGGTTGGAATTCTTTAAATTTCATCCAGGTATCTCCTGCTTCCACAAAGCCTAATAAGTAGATTGTTGCTTGTGGATTAAGTGATACGGGATAACGCAGTTCAAAAGTGTACTTGTTAAATATTGTTCCGCCTACATAGTTCCCTTCATCCCCTTTTGGGGTAAGTGTTTGATTTGCATATCCACGCATTCCGATAAGCTCACGACCATCCAGTGCATAGCCGGATAATCCGTCGCCTCCCAGATAAAACCGTTCAAAAGGTGCTATTCCCATATCTCTGTTATAAAGACCTAAAAATCCAAACTTGGTTCTCATACTTGCAACCAAATCTCCTGCCAAACTAGTATACCATGACGATTTAAATTTCCATTTATGGTATTCCACCCATTTGAACTTTTCTGCAGGGGGCTCATTTTTATAATCTTTCCCTTCAATAATGGAATAGGGAGGTGTCATTTGCACAGATAAAGAAAGTTCAGAACCTTTTCTGGGGAAAATAGGCTGATCAATAGAATTTCTGGATAATTCCAGCGTATAACTCAGGTTATTGGAATTACCGGAACTAAATGAAAAAGTGGAATAATAATTATTTAGGTCATAATTTTGATATGTCAGACTTTGATACAGCGTAAAAAAGTCATCGGGAAATTTCAATCGTTTTCCTAAAGAAACCGAAGCCCCATTAATTCGGATAGACTGCCGTCCTTCATCTCCTTTGGGCACACCATTAGACTGAACGGAGTGGTATAAAGAAACACTAAAAGCATTAGGTTTCTTTCCTCCGAGCCAGGGTTCAGTAAAAGACATATTGTAAGACTGATAATAAACACCGTTACTTTGTCCTCGTATGCTAAGACGCTGACCATCCCCGTGAGGGATAGGGTTCCAGGCTTCTTTGTTAAGAACATTGCCTAATGAGAAATTATTAAAACTGACTCCTATTGTTCCAACAATTCGTCCTAACCCCCAACCACCGGAAAGTTCAAATTTATCTGTGGAAGTTTCTTCAACAATATATTCAATGTCCACTGTGCCGTCCTCGGGATTAGGTTGAGGTTTAACATCCAGTTTTTCCGGATCAAAATACTCAAGCTGGGCCAGTTCCCTTTGTGTCCTGATAATATCCGATCGATTAAATAGCTCGCCTGGCTTTGAACGAACCTCACGAAGAATAACATAATCTTTCGTTCGCGTATTACCACTTACCGAAATATTCCTTACCACAGCCTGTTGCCCTTCATAAATCCTTACTTCCAAATCAATGGAATCATTGTCAACATTTACCTCAACAGGGTCCACATTAAAAAACAAATAACCATCATCCAGATATAATGAACTAACATCCTCCCCTTCCATATTCATATACAGATTTGCATCCAGACGGGTTTGATTATAAATATCTCCTTCTTGAATGGCAAGAACACGGCTTAGTTCCTCATCAGAATAGACAGTATTTCCTTCCCAGGAAATGTCCCGAAAATAGTATCTGTCACCTTCTTTAATCCTGAGGTCAATATTTATTGTATTTTCATCGTAATTATAAACGGTATCTTCAATAATCTGTGCGTCGCGGAAGCCGAGTTCATTGTATTTGGCAAGGATATTCTTTTTATCCTCTTTATAATCCTCACGAATAAATTTGGATGCTTTCCAAAAGCGAAAGAATTTTTTCTCTTTCGTTTCCTCCAGTGTTCTTTTTAGCTGATTATCTGTTAAATGGTGATTGCCAATAAAGTTAATCTCATTAATTTTTACTTTCTCTCCTTTATCAATTTCAATATCCAGAGTAATGCTGTTGCTACTGGCAGAGTCTGTCTTTTGATTAAAATTAATCTTAGCTTTTAAAAAGCCTTTATCAATAAAATAATCTTTAATGATTGATCTACTCCGATTCAGTGTATGGTCAGTAAGCACATCACCTCTAACTAAATTAAGCTCTTCTCTTAAGTCAGTCGCTTCGGATTTCCTCACTCCTTTAATAGCAAATTTGGATAATCTGGGTCGTTCCTTAAATTTATATTCAAGGAATATTTTTGAACCCTGAACTTTTGTTGCATTAATCTCAATGTCTTCAAATAATCCCTGCTCCCATAAATTTTCAAGAGCCTTGGTAATTTTTTCTCCCGGTACTTCAATTTTATCTCCTACGGAAATACCGCTTAGCGTGATAAGCACATTGTGATCCAGGTTTTTAGTCCCTTCAACGGTTATCCCTCCAACGGTATAGGTTTTGGGATTCGAATAATCAATTTTTGATAAGTTATCTCCAATAGATACCTGAGATACAGATATAAAAGGGATAATCAATACAATTGCAATAAGAGAAATTCCTTTTTCTATTCGCATTTCCTGCTTTCTATTAATTGTTCACTAGTCTTTCCAAATCTTCTTTCTCTGCACTGAAAATTTACAATGGCCTCGTATAGGTCTTCTTTTGAGAACTCAGGCCATAGTTTTGGTGTAAAATACAGTTCAGCATATGCTATTTGCCACAGTAAAAAGTTGGATATTCTTTGTTCTCCACTTGTTCTGATTAAAAGTTCAACATCAGGCATCCCTGCTGTATCAAGGTAATTATTGAACTTTTCATCAGTTATATCTTCAGGCTTCATCAAGCCATTTTTAACATCTTGAGCTATTTGTTTGCTTGCCTGAGTTATATCCCATCTGCCGCTATAATTCAGGGCCAAATTCAATGTCATGCGGTCATTATCGCTTGTACGATCAATAGCCAGTTTCAATTCATTATAGCAATCTTGAGGCATTTCGCTTATATCGCCAATCGAATTGAGTTTTATTTTATTCTTCAACAAGGTATCCGTTTCGGAATTAATGGTTTTCACCAAAAGTTCCATTAAGGCATTCACCTCTTTTTTGGGACGATTCCAATTTTCAGTAGAGAAGGCATAAAGCGTTAAATAATCCACACCCAACTCGGCAGCAGCTTCAGCCGCATTTCTCACTGCCGTCACCCCATTTTGATGGCCAAATACACGAGGCTTATCGTGTTTGCGAGCCCAACGACCATTGCCATCCATTATGATAGCTATGTGTTTGGGCAAATGCTCGTTATCTATTTTTTCTTTCCAGTTTGGCATTTTATGGCATTGCAAACGATAGATTATCTATCGTATTGTTTTTAAAACAAGTAATATTCTTTATATTTATTATAATCGCGATAAGCAGGACAAGGTTCTTTTCTGGCTCCCGCTATATTAAAAGAAAGTGTTATACCCATAAATGAGTACCAGTCATCATTTTCCGAATTTCCTCTTTGTTCACCAACCTTTTCTTTAGCTGCCGCAACAGGATATTGATTACCATATTCCTCCGTGCCCTCTAATTCAAATGACCGATTTGCCAATATCATAGCAATTTCAGTATTTTCAGATGAGAGTAAATCCGGGTCTACATAAGTAGTGCTCACATCATCAATATAATCTGTAAAAGTTTTTCGCATACCCCATTCCATTCCGATGCTAAAAGAACTTGTCACATTCCATTTTATGCCTAAACCGAAAGGAATACTCACCTGGGTGAGGGCATAAGGTTTGCGATCATTATATTCGGTAGTTCCCTGACCTTCTGTACCCAAAGGCTGTAGCTCATACCAGCCCTCATAGGGATCACCTGGTGTTGACCGTGTCCATGGCCCGTCATATTTAGCTTTTGGATTAAATGAAAACACAGAAACTCCTGCAAAAAGAAAAGGAGTAAATTTTTTGTCCTTACTTCCGGGTTCATATTCCAGAAAGTTTAGTTCAAGCAGAGCTCCAAACTCCGTCACCGGGGACTTAAACATCAAATTCCGGCTTTGCAGTTCTTCCTTATTATTGGCATCATCTCCACGTAAAGTACCATATTTTCCATGAATGCGAAATGCCCACCGTTCATTAATTAAATAGCGGTACACAATACCAAAACCCGGACTTATTTCTCCAATTATAGAATTTTCATTGAGGTCTCCTTTATAATAAGAGCCTCCTCCAAAGACGCCGATCTCATGGCGTTTTGAAATTCCCTGGGCAAACAAACTTGTTGTCACCAGGATCATTGCGAAGAGTGTAATTAGTTTTTTCATCCTTATATTACTTTAGCTGGCAAATATATTCAAAAAAAC
>JBNJGZ010000004.1:0-10512 GCA_051748065.1 Bacteroidota bacterium | reverse complement strand
TGAATTGTCAAGTCATTCAGGCCAAAATTCAGGCCACCAAATATATTGTTGCTGCAGTTGACATTTAAAAGTGTACGCTCATCAATTTCATAGTTATTATTCAACAGATGATCTATCGCCGGGATAACATTTTCTTTTGAAATTGAAGACAAAAACCCAAGCCTGCCAAAATTCAGCCCTAATACAGGTATCCCTGAATCGCGAACCAAAGTTATCGCATTTAATAATGTTCCATCTCCACCGGCAGATATTAATATATCGGCATGGCTATATACCTCCTCATAAGTGGTGAATTGGTAAATCCATTCACCGGAGAAAAATCCGTAAGGTTTTATTTGATCATAAAATGCCTGATAAACATAAATTCGGATATTATGATCTTCCAATTTTTGAATAAATTGTTGGAAAATATCCTTATGTTCTATATCAAATTGTTCTCCGTATATAGCTATATTCATTGAGATGGATTGCATTTATATGTTTAAGCCGGATCATCCCTGTAACTTCTTTCCCTGGTTTTAGAGGGATAAATCCCGTCCCGCTTATATCTGGGTTGGTTTTATAATTTATATGCAATTAACGCAAAAATGTTTCAGAAATCAAAAATAAAAAGATTAAAGTTTGTTAACAAATATAATACGGAAAGAATTTCTTTATATTGGCGCTATCATATGAAAAAACAAACTGCATTCCCCTTTTTGGTTCCATGACAATTCAGTACGCAAAACTTTATCGTAATATGTAACGAAGTCAATTCCCAAACCAAATCCTTGTTGCCAGGTGTTGGTAAGAGCATTCTCCTGTTCATCCTGCACACTGCCTGTAACATAACCGGCATCATAAAATACATTGGCAAATATTTCAAGCGGAACTTTACTGAACTTTTGTCCAAAATATTTGTTTTCAAGAAAATCAAATTGAAATATTTTTTGGGGTAAAATCGTCCGTTTCAAATTTGACTTTGCATATATCCACTCCGTTTGATTAAACACATAATATTCCATTCCTCTGACGAAATCCCGTCCATATCCCATTCCTCGTTTTTCAGCAAGGAAGTAAGGCAATTCCGCTCCTAACCTGCTCTGTGCAACCACTCCGGTAGCAAAAAACCATTTTTCATCGATTAGTGAAAAATATTTGCGAAATGTTGTTTTTAGTAGTGTATGGTCTACATTATTCCCTGGCAGGCCAAATTTCCGTAAAGCAAGATCAGCATAAAATCCTTTTAGAGGGTAGGCTTTATAATCGCGGTAATCAGCTTTAAAAATATAAGAAAAATAGGGTAATGATATATGGTTTTCAGGTGCATATTGATTATTTAAAGCCAGTAAAGATTCGTGCATATTGTAACGGTGATACCCGCCCGTAAATTGATGGGAAAAGTGAACCCCTGGTCTGTATGTTAAACTTAAATTGACTTCCCAGTTATCCCTCAAATTTTCATCAGAAAGCGTTGTATACAATAATTGATTATCCCGGCTTTTGTAATCAAGCGTATGATAAGCATAGTAATTGGCACTCAGTCGCAAACCTAAGGTTTTGTCTTTGTTCAGATAAGGATTATTGTAAATTAATGCATATTCCTCCTCGTATCCTGCTTGTGCTTGTAGTTCAAGTTTCTCTTTACGGCCTCTGAAATTATCATGTGCTACTCCAATTTTATAATTAACACGATCCCAGTTCCGCTTACTCCACCAACTATTAAAATTCCGGTCAGCCAAATCAACATATAATTCAGGCCATATATACCATCGTTCATCCACTTTTACATAAAAATGAATATGCTGTTCTTTAATTTCTGATGTAACCTCAACAAAATTATACAACTCCATATTCATCAAATTACTATGCATTTGTTGCTTAATAGACTCTACCTGCTTATGATTAATTGAATCACCTTTTTTTACCGGTAGTTCTCTTATAATTATACTCCGCCGTGTTGTTTCATTACCGTCAGTTTGAATCGATTTCACAATAAGAGAACTGTCCGGCTCTGCAGCAGGAAGAGGAAATAATGTAAAGGCAAAATATATCAACAAAAATAAAGCTACCCGGTACATGCACTTAACTTTTTATGAAAAAACTGATTCAAACGGAAAGCAATAAGAACAGGCTCTATAATGACAAGTAATCGCATACAACCTCATCTTTCAAAATGCGAATATAATCAATCTCGTCCAGGTAGAGTGTTCTGGCAAAATCTTTTTAAATATTCAGATAGTTCATTAACGAATTGTAATGATCCATCAGGTTATCCCAATATTCATCTTCTGAAAAAGAAGCCTTTATGGTGTAATCATAGCGATCAAATGTTGACATTACTGCAGAAACATCCATTTTATTCAGCTTGAGTGTAATTTCAAGTTTCGTAGAGTCAACGGGCGAAGAGGTATAAAGGCTTAATATTTTAGCATCGTTGGATTCCACAATTTGCACTATTTCAGATAAGAGGTAATCTTTTTCATTGACTTCCAAAACAATAATTGCTCCGGGATGCTGTATGGATGCCATTTCAGCAACCCGAACCAATAGTTCGGACAGGACAACAGAACCTTTATAAATTTTATTTTCATTAAGTACTGGCAGTACTGTCAGGTTTTGCTGATATAGTAATTTGATGATCTCGTAAAGGTGTTGGTCTTCGGCAATAAATGTTTTATTGAAAAAAGTAGAATCAATTTCTTCCAACGGTTTTTCGGGGTTATCAAACTCCAGAACACCATCTTCCGACACCAGCCCCCAAAATTCGCTATCGTGGACAATCGGCAGATGCCGGACTTTGAACTCATCCATCATATTTAACGCACAGATTCCTGTGTCGCTCTTACGCAATGGAACTATCGTATCTGATAATAATTGTTTTGCAAGCATAGTATCTTTCTTTTCTGTTAAAGAAAACAACCCGCAGACTCATGTGTTTAAAAAAGTAGTGTAAATAAACGCATAAAAGTCATCAGTTTGTTACTTTTGTATTTTAAACGATATATTTAAAAAGTTATGACAAAATTAAGCGTAAATATAAATAAAATTGCCACTATAAGAAATGCCCGTGGCGGAGATACTCCCAACCTTTTAGATGCAGCCCGCTCCTGCGAACGCTATGGAGCCGATGGAATAACCGTTCATCCCAGGCCTGACGAACGGCATATTAAGTATAAAGATGTTTATGACCTAAAACCTATCCTTACGACAGAATTCAATATTGAAGGGTATCCTACACGAAAATTTCTGGATTTAGTGTTGGATATCCATCCGGCACAGGTAACCCTTGTACCTGACCCGCCGGATGCATTAACCTCTGATTCGGGTTGGGATACGATCGCTTATAAATCGTTTTTACAAGAAGTTATTCGTGAACTTAAAGCGGAAAATATAAGAATTTCCATATTCATGGATCCGAATCCGGAGCTTATAGAACATGCAGCAGATACCGGAACCGACCGCATCGAACTTTACACAGAACCTTATGCAAGGCTGTATCCCGAAGATGAAGAAAAAGCTATTTATGACTTCATAATAGCTGCACAAAAAGCGAATGAAGTAGGCCTGGGGATAAACGCAGGTCATGACCTAAATCTGGACAATTTGCGGTATTTTGCTGAAAATATTCCTAATCTGCTGGAAGTATCCATCGGGCATGCTTTGATATCTGACTCCCTTTACATGGGGATGGAACATACAATTCAACTTTATCTGAAACAACTTGAAAATACACGGGACTAACTGTATTACTTATTTTATTTACGTTAAAAAAACAATATTAATGGAACTGTTTTATCATACCTACGGGGATGGTCAGCCTTTGATCATTTTGCATGGATTGTTTGGTTTATCTGACAACTGGGTAACCATAGCCAGGCGAATATCAGCCAATTACAAGGTTTATATTCCTGATCAGCGTAACCATGGGCAATCGCCCCATGACAGTACATTTAATTATTACGCTTTAGCGGATGACCTGATGGAATTTATGGAACAGCACGACATTCAAAAACCTGTGCTTATGGGTCATTCCATGGGCGGAAAAGTGGCTATGAATTTTGCACTGGACTATCCGGAAGATGTGGATAAACTCATCGTTGTCGATATGAGTGTACGGCAATATAAAGCCCGCCCCATCCATTATCATCTGATTGAAGCCATGGAATCGGTTGATTTTGATAATGTACAAAGCCGAAAAGAAGTAGAAAAACAGTTAGCGGAATATATCCCACAAAAACCATTAAGGCTGTTTATCATGAAAAATCTTAAACGCTATTCAGGTAATCGTTTCGGCTGGAAACTAAACCTTCCGGTTTTAAAAGAAAATCTGGATACGATTGTCGAAGGTTTATCCGGAAACCAACAGTTTGATAAGCCAGCCCTGTTTGTCGGAGGGGGAAATTCCAATTATATTCAGGAAGAAGATTACAAATTAATACCTAAAATATTTCCCCAGGCAGTAATCAAAACAATACCTGAAGCTACTCATTGGTTGCATGCTGATTCTCCCGAGAAATTTTGCGAAATCGTCAGTGATTTCCTTCAAAATAACTGCAAATCTATGGATGACCTGTTAAACGAAAATTAACTTGCTTCTTAATAAGCAGTGGACCTTCTTTTAATATCGCTTGATTTCAAAGTTGGAAATAGCGGCTTCAACAACGATGTCTATTTTGTTTTTGGCATCTTCATATCCGGGAGTAAGATAAAGACCGGAAGATTCTTTTTTAAACCCATCCATATTTTTTCCGCTTAAAACACTTTCAAACTGTACGCGGCATCCACTACTTTCTGGCACTAACAAATCAAAATTTGATACACCGGCATCCACTTTAACTTTTGTTTGGGATACCTTAGAACCCAACTTTAATCGAATATTTGAAGCTCCGCCCTCAACATCGACATAATTCACTTTAAACGGACTCAAATCCAGGCGAGCATCAGCAGCACCAAGGTCAAGCTCAATATCCCACAATGGATTGCTGTTTAATTTGATGGATGCTTTGTTTATTCTGTTTCTTTTATGGTTAAATTTACCATCACGCTCAATATTAACAACATAAACACCATCTTCGTATCCGGGTTCAATATTGTATCTGCCCGTATTTCCCTTCTTATGAAAATCAAGCAAATATTTTGCTGATGTATCCTTTATATGGAAAGTACCTGCAGCTCCTTCCAGTTCAAGCTTTGCTTTGGAAACTTTTGAATCGAATGGAATTCGTTCTTGTTGTAACTCCATATCGCTGGATTGCATATCATCCATTCCCCGGTTATGATGATGCCATTCTATCCCATTATCACGATGAAACCACCACCCCCGGTTTCCCGGGTTGTCCTGAAAAGCATAACCGAGTGATGCAATTAAAATAATAACTGTAAAAACTGTTTTCCAGATGTTTTTAACCGGCAATATTGAAATCCCCCACAGGATAAATATGATTGGCCAGAGTGACAATAAACTGGCCCAGTGAAAGTCCAGGATATTCAGATTATCCATGATAAACAATCCACCAAGAAGGATTAATACAATTCCCCATAATGCTTTTCTAAAATTCATATGTTTAAATTGTTGTTTGTTGTTCCGTGTTCGTTGTTTCGTTGTTTGTCCGCTAATTTCTCTAATTACACACCAATTAACGCGGATTTAGTATATTCTTATTCGCAAATGTAATTCATAATTCGTAATTCGTAATTCATAATTCAAGATACCCATCAACGCATCATTTCCCTGCGCATAACCCTAACCACTAAAGAGGAAGCTTTCCGGACATTGACTTATTCTTCCTGCTTGTGCTTGTCTCTGAATTCCGGATCTTTCTCATCGTAACTTTTCTTATTGCTATTCACCAAAACAGCGACACCGGCAATTATAAGGATAAAGGGCCACAGGTCGCTAAAATAAATTCTGGGAATAAAATTATCGATCAAAAACATCAATCCTATTGTCAGCAGAATAAGCCCGCCAATTAAATTTCCTCTTTGGCTGTGACCGGGATGTTTTTTCGGGTTTCCCTGTTCTTTTGGTTCTTTCGCAGCCTCAGTGTTATTATTTACTGAATAGTTTTCCTGCCCGAATTCATCTTTTACATAATAATTGTCTACCGGTTCTTCAGGAACCACAATCCAAAGAATGATATATGCCAGAAAGCCTCCACCACCAATGATTAAAGCCAAAAAGAATAACAACCGGATTATTACAACATCCACATTGAAATACTTGGCCAAGCCACTACAAACTCCACCGATATAACGGTTTTCCACACTTCTGTATAATCGCTTTGTACTTTCCATAAGTTTTTATTTTCTCTGACGATAATAGATCGAATTAGTTACACCCTTTATGAAAATTTTTGGAAAATTAGTACTTTTTTGATCCCGGGTCAAGTAAAAATTTTAAAATACGATAATGGTCGCGCATGCAAACAAAATGAGTTGCTAAATGAAATTAATATGATTAAATTTGATTATATTACTCATATTTAGCCACTTGTATTTTTTTTGGCATCGATTTGCACGAAACCCATTTTTTAGGCTTTTTGTTAAAATCGTTGATCCGTTAAATCGTTTACCGGGTTTAACAAAGTTCTCTTCGTCTCTTCGTTCGCTAATCCTGATAGCAATCGGGACGCTTAAGTCGCTCATTTCCCTGCGCGCACCCCTAAAGCCCGCCGCACACTGACTTACCCTTATGGCAGTTCGTCTGCTCGCGTTTAATCACTCTCCTGTGCGTCGAAAAAATTTTCGCCATGGATGTTTCATTTATTCTTTGCTGGAAAAAACAAACAAGAATCGCCATAACTTAAAAAGCGAAACCCCTTGTCCAAAGCAAATTGATACGCTTTTTTCCAGTTATCACCGATAAAAGCAGCCACTAACAAAAGTAAAGTACTTTTAGGCTGATGAAAGTTTGTAATCATGCCTCCAATCATCTTGTATTCATACCCGGGCACAATCATGAGGCTTGTTGCACCCTGCAAGTATTCCCTGTCTTCTTTTTTCAACTTATGGATCAAAATTTGCAATGCTTCTTCTCTGGAGAGTATAGCCTTATCATTATAGGGCTTCCATTGATTGATCACAAACCCGGAGTCTGAATTTTGCGCTAATGCATTGGCATACCAGTACAAGCTTTCCAGCGTTCTGACAGAAGTAGTTCCGACAGCTATAGTTTTGTCCCTACTTGTTTTAAGAAGTTTTTGCAGCTCATTCCTACTCACCAGTACTTGTTCCTGATGCATTTCATGCTGGTCAATGCTTTGCGAGCTAACAGGTTTAAAGGTCCCGGCACCAACATGTAATGTTAAATAAATCCGTTGAATATTCCTGGCATCTAAGGCTCTGAAAATTTTATCGGTAAAATGTAATCCCGCTGTTGGTGCAGCCACAGAGCCATCCCGTTCAGCAAAAACAGTTTGATACCGCAACTTATCTTCGGGTTCATCTTCCCGTTTAATATACGGAGGCAACGGCACTCTTCCTGCCTCTTCCAATACTTCTGCCCATGACCGGTGCTTCTGCTGCCATGAAAATTTCACCTGCCAGGCATCCCCGTCCATTTTAATTTTTTCAGCATAAAGAATGTCCTGCCCTATGTCCAGACTTAATATCTGATCTTTCCATTTCCGGGCATTTTTCACAAAACATTTCCATACTACAGGCGACGATTGTTCAAAAGCCTGGTCAACCACACTTACAGGCTCCAAAGGCTCTAAACAAAAAATCTCTATTTCTGCTCCTGTTTTTTTATAAAATTTCAGTCTTGCCTGAACAACTTTTGTATTGTTGTAAACAAGCATACTGTTCTCTTCCAGGTAACTATCGATATTATAGAAATAATCCTCCCGTATAGCCCCATCGGAAGAGCTAATCAACAGCTTTGATTCATCTCTTTTTTCTAACGGATAACGGGCGATACGGTCATGAGGTAAGGCATAGCTGTAATCTGCTATACTCAACTTTCCGGGTTTCTGCATTAGGCGGTACTTTAATTTTTCTGATAGAGATCACTGATATCTATTTCATTTTTGTAATTCAGGAAAACATGTTCAAAATCCACGACTTCTACATAGTCTATCTTTCCGGCAATCTGACGATACCAGATCTCCACAAAGAAGTTACCTACCGCATATAATTTGATATTGTAAAACAAATATATCCGGCTCATGACTTCTGTGCCACGCTCCAACATGTACTGGACTTTTTCCAGCATCTTCATTTCCTGAAATTGTTGCTCTGTCATAATTCGCCTGCAAAAATATTATTTTACTACTGAACAGAAAGAAAAATAAAATGTTCAAAAGAATATAATTTACCTGAATATTTAGAAGCGCCTTTATTTACTTCATTATCAAAACAAAAAGTAATTATAAATTGATTGCTTATGATATCCGTTTGGGAAAAAACGATGCAAATCCTGACAAAAGGATTATCCATCAATCTACAGTGGATTGTTATTCAGGATCAAAACAATAATAAATGCGGGATACCATTCAAAACAGGAGTCAGCCTGTGCAACAAATAAGGCCTGAAATTTGTACTATTATAAAAGATCAAAACCTGCCATTCTGAATATCTGAAAACCAAATATTAAAATACGTTTTCAATAGTCTATAGCTGACAGTTATGGCAGAAATTTTGTTCAGAACCAAACAAAACCTTTATCTTTATGGCTATAAAAAGAAACATCAGCATTGAGGAACTTACTGACAATTACCCGTTTTCAGTATCTTTTTTACGTGAAAAAGGGATCGTTTGCATTGTTTGTGGCGAACCTGTCTGGGGAACGCTTGAGGAAGTAGCTAAATCAAAAGGCTTCGATGATGCAGGTATTGACAAATTAGTGAAAGAGCTCAATGAAAAAGCAGAATCAGACGATGGAGAAAGTAGCGGAAACAAGCCCCAATCCTTCACCAAAGACATCGGGAACCTGGATAAAAGCAATTCCTAACACATTAACGCTGTTAAACCTTTTATCGGGCGTTACAGCTATTTTATTAACATTGCGTGGGCAGATTGAACTATCGGGATTGTTATTTATAACCTGTCTGCTTTTGGATTTCGCTGACGGTCTTACGGCTAAATTGCTCCACGCTACCACTGAAACCGGAAAACAACTGGATTCTTTGGCAGATTTGGTGTCCTTTGGCGTTTATCCCGGGATGGCTATATTTGTCACATTAGAAGCCATAGTTGGCTCGAATACTATATGGCCATTTATCGCTTTTCTAATCCCTGCTGCGGGAGCATTAAGACTAGCCATATTTAATACAGAAGAACAAACTTCCGATTATTTCAAGGGGCTACCGATTCCGGCTGCTGCCATAGGATTTATATCTATTGCAATATTAGCAGATAGAGCTTCTATCGGCACAAATTTTTATGAAATTTTGACATCTCCCTCAGTAAGCATTATTGCAACAGGACTTTTTAGTTTTCTTATGGTCAGTAAATTGCCTATGTTGTCTTTTAAGGCAAAGAATGTAAAATGGCAGGAAAATAAATTCAGGATTATCTTTTTCATTCTCGTTATACTCGCAATAGTATTGGGAAAATCTGCGGCTTTACCTTTTCTGATCCCGTTCTATATTGTATACTCTTTATTATTTATACGAAAGAAATCCTAGTTTCTCTTTCGTCTCAATTCAAAATTTTCCCCCAGATAAACTTTGCGCACCTGTTCATCCTGCACCAGTTCTTCTGAAGTTCCGGATTTGAGAATATCACCCTGATTCAACAGGTAGGCCCTGTCGGTAATCGATAAGGTTTCATGCACATTGTGGTCTGTAATTAAAATGCCAATATCTTTTTTCGCTAAGCGGGAAACGATTGTTTGAATATCTTCAACAGCAATAGGGTCAACACCTGCAAAAGGTTCATCCAGAAGGATAAACTTAGGATCTACAGCTAAACAACGTGCAATCTCGGTTCTGCGACGTTCCCCTCCGGATAAGTTAGAACCTTTGCTTTTTCTGACATGCTCCAGCCCAAATTCTTCAATCAACTGCTCCTGACGATCCTTTTGGTCTGCTTTGGAAAGCTTTGTAAACTCTAAAACAGCCATTATATTATCCTCCACAGACATCTTACGAAACACGGAAGCTTCCTGGGCTAGATATCCTATTCCTAATTGAGCACGACGATACATGGGAAGGTCTGTTATATTCGCCTCCTCCAGCAAAACCTGACCCTGATTGGCCGTAATCAAACCTACGATGATATAAAACGTAGTTGTTTTCCCGGCACCATTAGGCCCTAACAAACCAACGATTTCTCCCTGATGAACTTCTACAGAAATATTATTGACTACCGTACGGTTCTTATACCGTTTTATAAGATTGTGGGCTTCCAGCTTCATTAACCTGAATTTTTATTTGTTTTGAATGTTGACGCCAGTTGATCTGTTACAAATCACCTCAACTTCATGCTAAATAGTGTTTGTCCATAATGTCCGATTTCTGCGTTATGCTCGTATTTAAAACAGTCATCCCGATGTTACAATCGGGACTCCTTGGTTTTAAATACTTCGCA
>JBNJGZ010000003.1:0-38504 GCA_051748065.1 Bacteroidota bacterium | reverse complement strand
CTTCTTTAAACTGATCGATATTGATGCGATTCAACTCATCCAAACTTAATTTCTTCATTTGATTGTGCTTTTTTTAGATTGATTTAAGATTGATGTAGACTGATGCAGATTGATGTAGATTGATACAGTATCCAAAGTTTTATCATTTTTTTGGGGCATTTAAATTTTCGGATTGGGCGCAACATTATATGCTTCATTTGAGTTGCAATTTGCTTAATCAGAATTTCAAATATCCCTATTATCGTTTTATTGAGGCTACAAAGATACGACAGCAGCAGAGAAAAGGAAAATTTCGTTTATCTTTCCGTAAAATAAAAACTAGTATTAACTTTGTTGAATAAAATATGAGCACTGTGGGGCAAAAAAATAAAGGCAACGAAACACCGCTCATGAAGCAGTATAACAAAATCAAATCCAAATACCCGGATGCTTTGTTGCTGTTTCGTGTAGGTGACTTTTATGAAACTTTTGGTGATGATGCCAAACGAACAGCCAATATTTTAGGTATAGTATTAACCAAACGCGCCAACGGTTCAGCTTCATATATTGATCTTGCAGGTTTTCCGCATCACGCTTTGGAAACCTATCTGCCTAAACTTGTGCGGGCCGGAGAACGCGTTGCTATCTGCGACCAACTGGAAGACCCAAAGCTCGCCAAAACTGTTGTTAAACGTGGCATAACGGAGCTAGTAACGCCGGGTGTAGCCACAAACGACAATGTCCTGGAAAATAAAAGCAATAATTTTTTAGCTGCCGTTCATTACGAAAATAAAATTTCGGGAATATCCTTTTTAGACATCTCAACAGGAGAGTTCTTCCTGGCTGAAGGTTCGAATGATTACATCGATAAACTGCTGCAAAGTTTTAAGCCCAGCGAAGTCATCCTTCAGAAAAATAAAAGAGGTGATTTTACGGAAAAATTTGGCAACCATTATTTTATCACCACCTTTGATGATTGGGTGTTTACTTATGATTTCAGCCATGATCTCCTGCTAAAGCATTTTGAGACAACTTCCTTAAAAGGCTTTGGCGTGCAGGCATACGAAAAAGGTATCATCGCCTCTGGAGCAGCCTTGCATTACCTTTCGGAAACACATCACGAAAAAGTAAGTCATATTTCAAGGATTAACAGAATCGAAGAAGATGAATACATCTGGCTTGACCACTTCACGATCCGTAATCTGGAATTGATTTACAGCCCCAATGAAAATGCCACAACCCTTCTCGATGTTATTGATCAGACGATTAGTCCGATGGGCTCGCGTATGCTCAAACGGTGGATTGTTTTGCCTTTAAAAGATAAAACCAGGATCAAAGAGCGGCATGATGTGGTGGAGTACTTAATGCAGCATGAAGAAATTAAATCTGTCATAAAACCCAGTCTGAAAAACACCGGGGATTTGGAACGTTTAATTTCAAAGGTTGCCATTCGCAAAGTCAATCCCAGGGAACTCCAACAAATCGGCAAAGCCCTGAAAGCTACAGAGCCATTAAAAAAAGCTTGTCTGGAAACCCAACAACCGGCACTGACACGCATTGGTGAACAACTAAACCCTTGCTCCAGTATTTCCGGACTACTGGAAGACTCGCTAAAGGAAGACCCGCCGGCCTTATTATCCAAAGGAAATGTAATCGCCGACGGCTACAACGATGAGCTGGATCAGCTGCGGAAGCTTCTGGGTTCCGATAGAAATTATCTGGAAGAGATGAAGCAAAAAGAAATCGAAAAACATGATATACCTTCACTGAAGATAGGATTCAACAGTGTTTTCGGTTACTACCTTGAAGTAACCAACACCCATAAAAACAAAGTACCTGCGGAATGGCAACGAAAACAAACGCTGGTAAATTCGGAAAGATATATAACGGAGGAACTGAAGGAATATGAACAAAAGATACTGGGAGCTGAGGACCGCATCGGAGAGTTGGAAAACCAAATATACAATGAGCTGGTAGAAAAAGTATCGGCTTACATCAAACCAATCCAACATAATGCAACACTGATGGCAGAGTTGGATTGCTTATTATCGTTTAGTGAAGTAGCTGCTGAAAACAGCTATGTGCGCCCCGGGATAAACGACTCATTCGACCTGGATATAAAAAACGGCAGGCATCCCGTTATTGAAAAAGAATTGCCCTTAGAAGAAGAATATGTGGCTAATGATGTCTATCTGGATGACAAAAAACAACAAATCATCATCCTTACGGGCCCGAACATGTCCGGAAAATCGGCTCTGCTCCGCCAAACCGCATTAATCGTTTTACTCGGACAAATGGGTAGTTTTGTACCTGCCGATCAGGCTCAAATTGGTATTGTAGATAAAATTTTTACGCGCGTGGGCGCCTCAGACAATATCTCGTCAGGCGAATCAACATTCATGGTGGAAATGAATGAAACAGCAAGCATCCTGAATAATATTTCCAACCGCAGCCTGATTTTACTGGATGAGATCGGCAGAGGAACAGCTACTTATGACGGAATATCTATTGCATGGGCCATTGCGGAATTTCTGCACGAGCATCCCCTGTTTAAACCCAAAACACTTTTTGCCACGCATTATCACGAGCTCAACGAGATGAAGCGCTCGCTAAGCCGGATAAAAAATTATCATATCGCAGTAAAAGAAATTAATAATGAAATTATTTTCCTCAGAAAACTGAAGGAAGGCGGTTCTGAGCATAGTTTTGGTATACAAGTGGCCAGAATGGCCGGAATGCCCAAAAATGCCCTTGACCGCGCTGCCGAGATATTGAGCAAATTAGAACAAAACCACAGCAATGATGACTGGGAAAACAGCTTACCTTCAACATCGCAGAAAGATGAAAACATGCAACTTAGCTTTATTCAGTTAGACGATCCCCTGCTGGAACAAATAAAAGAAGATATCCTGAATACAAATATTGACACCCTTACGCCCGTTGAAGCACTCATGAAACTCAACGAAATCAAACGATTGCTAAAAGCAAAATAAAAAGATTGATTTTTTTCTTTTTTATTTCAAAAATATTTTGCCGCTATGGAAAAATATTTTTATATTTGCATCCGCAATTGAAAAGCGAAAATAGCTCAGTTGGTAGAGCACGACCTTGCCAAGGTCGGGGTCGCGGGTTCGAGTCCCGTTTTTCGCTCATCAAAAAACCTCTTAAAGCAAAAAGAGGTTTTTTTCTATCTGCCCGGGTGGTGGTCCCGATAGCTATCGGGATGGTAAACACACAAGGGCACTATTGAATGGTCTGTTATTTAAGTTCTTAAATTATTTTGCCCGGGTGGTGGAATTGGTAGACACGAGGGACTTAAAATCCCTTGGCCTTTAATGGCTGTGCGGGTTCAAGTCCCGCTCCGGGTACAAACAGTAAGGAGCAAGAGTATTGAGCGAGAGCGAGGTGCTTTTGCTCCTTTTTTGTTCGGATTTCTTTGCCTGTCCCGCTTTTCCCGTTGACATTTTTATTAATCAACCTGGATGAAATGTGATAGCAGGAGAAATTTCAACCGGATTTATTGTTTAATACACAATTGCATGTGTTCGCTATACTAAAGGCTTTTTTAAGAATGAATCGCAAAGCTTGGTGCTTTCTTTCTTTGGTCCGCATTATTGAGTTTGTCTCTAAAGTCGGTTTTGTTCAGAATGTTCAAGATCAAAGCCTGCCCCGCATTTACCGGGATTATTATCAGCATTAAAATGGCTTGCTGAAATATTTCTCTTGAGTTACATATAAATAAACTCTCCTACACCAATAGGAATATTAAAAATATACCAGATAAAGATAAGTAATATCCACATAATTAACAATACAATTGCATACGGGACGAGCAGAGAAATAATCGTTCCTATCTTGAGTCTTTTATCATATTGATGGATCCAGCCCAGAATGAGAGGAAAGTACACGTATAGCGGAGATACACAGTTCGTAATAGAGTCTCCCACGCGATACATCAATTGCACAAAAGCAGGGCTATAGCCTAATTGCGCCAGCATAGGAATGAAAACAGGTGCAAAAATGGCCCATTTAGCCGAACCACTACCCAAAAAGATATTTAAGAAAGCAATTAAGATAATAAACAAAACAAACAACAATATACCTGTCAGACCTGTAGCCTCTAAAAAGTTAGCTCCTTGTATTGCCAGTATGGAGTCCAGATTTGATCTGGAAAAAAGCTCTACAAATTGGGCTACAACAAGCATAAGCACGATATAACCCGATAGGTTTTTCATGCCCTGCTCCATAAATTTTAAAATATCATCTTTTTTCTTGACTACACCTGTTGCTTTTCCATAAAAATAGCCGGGAATAGCAAATAAAAAGAAAAGCACAGGCACTAATCCCCGCAAAAATGGGGAAGGAACAATACCACCGGTTTCAGGATTACGCAAAGGAGCTCCCGGAGGGACAACCAATAACGCAATAAAGACAAGATAAATCAACACTGAAATACCAGCATTTTTAAGTCCCTTTCTTTCTTCCGGACTCAGTGCTTTATCTTGTTGTGCAAAATCAGCCACTTTATCCATCCCGGCAAAATGTTTTGTTCGTGGAATAGTAAACCTTCGAACGATAAAAGCACCCCCGAGACCCAACATTAAAGTAGAGGCAATCATAAAGTACCAGTTCGCTGTGGCGCTAACTTCCATAGGGGGATTCATAGCTTGGGTTATTTGTGTGCTGATACCCGCCAATAATACATCGGTTCCTGCAATCACAATATTAGCTGTAAACCCTGCTGTTGCCCCGGCATATCCTGCAACCAGACCGGCTATAGGATGATACCCCATCTGCATAAATATTATCGCTGCAATGGGCGGGACAACAACTACACCGGCATCCGAACCTATATTCCCCATAGCTCCTATCATAAAAATAACAGGGAAAATTACTTTTTTTGGAGTTGCATAAGTTATCCGGCGCATAACTACCGTTAAAAGTCCGGATTGTTCCGCAACAGATACACCCATTAACATCACAAGTACTAATCCTAACGGTGCAAAATGTGCAAAATTTGTAACCAGATTCTCCACAAACCAACGCAAACCTTCTCCCGACAACAAATTGCGGGCAGTAATATTTTCGCCCGTGCCGGGCTGTATGGCTTCTACATTAAAATATGCTGTAATCCCGCTTATAACTACAATAAAGACACAAATCCATACAAATAACCAAAAAGGATGTGGTAATTTATTTCCAATTATTTCAATCCAACGCAAAAAACCTTTGGCGGATTCTACTTCATTATTCTCTTCTGAAGCGGCATGTTTTTCTTTTGTCGCTTTACTCATCTTATCTATTTTCTGCTTACGTTAATAAGAAAATTTTACGAACCAAAAATATTATTATTCTCTTAATATGAGCTGTAAAATATTTTAACAAAATGTTAATACAGCATAAGTTTTGACCAAAAAAGTATTTCCTGTCCCGTTAATAGCAATTAAAGATTCCTGGTTTTCAGTTTTTCATTTTGTTTTTAAAAAAATTATTTTTACTTTTATGATGTATTTTTTAACAAACCCTAATTTTTATGAAAAAATTAATCATTCTATCCTTCATTCTGGCATTTTGCAGCTTTGCTTTTGCCCAGGAGAAAATCGGATTGTCGGATGAAATTCCATTCGACCAATCGTACCGTGTTGATCAGCTCGACAATGGGTTGACTTATTACATCAAACACAATGAAAAACCCGAAAACCGGACCGAACTCTGGCTGGTAGTTCATGCCGGCGCCATGCAGGAAGAGCCCGATCAAAACGGGATGGCCCATTTCTGTGAACACATGGCTTTTAACGGTACCGAAAACTTCCCCGACAAGGATGTCATAAACTTCCTCCAAAGCATTGGCATGGAGTTCGGGCCGGACATCAATGCCTGGACGAACTACAACGAAACCGTGTATACATTGACCAAGATCCCTGTGGAAGATGAGGCTTACATTGACACGTCTTTGCATATTCTCAAAGACTGGGCTTCCAATGTATCTTACCTTGATGAGGAAATTGATAAAGAGCGCGGCGTAATCCATGAAGAATGGCGTTCCCGCAACTCCTCATTTTCCCGTATCCGGGACAGCATCAACAAAAAAGTGTACAAAAATTCAAAATATGCCGAACACAATGTAATCGGTGATATTAATATTATTGACAGCATTCCGCCACAACGTTTGCGCGACTTTTTCAACACCTGGTACCGCCCGGACTTGCAGGCTATCATAGCCATCGGTGATATCGACCCCGAAACTACCGAAAAGAAAATTAAGCAGGTATTCGGCGACCTGGAATCTAAAAAGGATAAAAAACCACGAGTAGAACAGGATATCCCTGATCACAAAGAAACACGTTATGCCATCCATACCGATAAAGAGGCCAGCAGGATAAGCTTACGGATGTATTTCAAAGATGAACCTATGGAGCCCAAAAAAACCTTTGCAGATTATCGCGAAGATGTTGTGCGCAACATGGCTTTTAGTATCATCAGGCAGCGAATTGATAAAAGAAACAGAGAAGAAGATCAACCCATGACCTTCGGGGGCTGGTCTTATTATAATATCAAGCCCGAAAAATCTGCCCTTTTAATGTATGCCTATCCCAACGAAAACAAGATTTTGAGTTCAATGCAAATCACACTCGAAGAGATGTTCAGGGCACTGCAACATGGTTTCACACAATCGGAACTGAATGAAAGAAAGGAAGTTATGATGAGAAATGCAGAACGTAGTGTCAGTGAAAAAGACACCCGTGAAAGCCGAAGACACTGTTATTCAGTTGTAAATGCCTTCAAAAAGGAAACGGCAATCATGTCACCCGAAATCCGAAAAGCCTTTTACGAAGAACATCTCGAAGATATCTCTCTCAGTGAAGTGGAGCAATCCATCCACGGGCTGATGAAAGAAAACAACAGGGTAATCACACTTTCCGGTCCGGATAACGCGAAACTCCCCACCCGGGAAAAACTTGCAGAAACACTGACAAAAGCTCAGGCAAAAAAATATAAACCTTATCAGCCGGAAGTCAGCATTGACGATCTTATGGCTGAAACGCCCGACCCCGGCAGCATTATAAAAACCGAAAAGATCAGTGAACCTGAATGCGAAAAATGGACGCTTTCTAATGGCATGGAAGTATATGTGAAATTTGCTGACTTTAAAGAAGATCAATATGCATTTCGCTTCTTTTCCAATGGCGGACAGTCACTATACGATAAAGACCAAAAAGCAACTTTACAGTTTGCTTACGGTGCCGTTAATGAAAGTGGCCTGGCTGGTTTTAACCAAACACAGGTCGACAGGTATATGGACGGAAAAAAACTCTATGATTTCGGAGGTGTCAGCTTGTATGAGGAGTCTTTCATGGGACTGTCCACGATTAAATATCTCGAAGACAATTTTAAAATGTATCATTTAAAATTTACTAGTCCCGCACTCAACAAAGAGGGCTATAACAAATATCTGGCTTCACGGGAAAGGTATTATAAAAACCGGTTAAATAACCCCGGAACCGTTATAAGAGATAGCCTTCATGCCATACGTTATAACTATGACGAAAATGCAAAACCCCTTACCTGGGAAGATTATCAGGCAGTTGAATACAACAATCAACTGTTGGAGTTATACAAAGAACGATATGGTAACCCGGAGGATTTTACTTTGTTATTGGTAGGCAACTTTGAGCGCGATCAACTGAAAACTATGCTGAAAAAATACCTCGCATCCATTCCTTCCGCCGGTAAAAAGGAAGAATATAAAGATTTAGGCATGCGCCTTAGTAAACATCCCGTTGAGAAAACGATCAAAATACCAATGAAAACGCCCAAAGCTACCGTGCAAATCGAATATCACAACAAAATGAAACACAATACCCGCAACAACACCCTTATAAACGCTATTTCAAACATACTCGACCGGCGATTTACAGAAACCGTGCGCGAAGAGCAAGGGGGCACCTATGGAGTACGCACCTATGGATATATCAGCAATGAACCTGTTGAAGAATACTCCTACAGCATAAAATTCGAATGCGATCCCGGGCGCGTTGATGAACTTAAAGCCACCGCCTATAAGGAAATTGATAAATTGTGTAAAGGCGAAGTAGAAAATCACTATGTTGAAGATTTCCGGAAAGCTTACAAAAAAGAACGCAACGAAAACCTGAAAAACAATTTCAACTGGTTAACTATAATGAATAGTTATCAGGAAACAGGAATCTACCAGTACTCACCGGAAATGGATAAACTGGTTGAAAACGTCACAAAACAGGAAATTGCAGATTTTGCCAAACAAATTTTTAAAGACGAAGTTAAAATGGATGTGGTCTTTCTTCCCGGGGAAAGCAATTAACATCTGAATTTTTATCTATGACATAATATTAGGTTTTACGTGTTTTTTAGCACGCTCTACCCCCTATACCAACATAAAAAGACAGGCTGTTTTGGTCTGTCTTTTTTGTTTTTCGCAATCATTGTCTTAACCAAATAATCTCAATCAAAACAACTATTCATTTTCTGTCTCCTTGTCGCTCTGTGAAATGGATAACCTGACTAACAAGTGTCTGGCCTTTTTTTTTGTTATTCAACAGATTCAAATCCTGAAGGATATTTAAAGAAATCTACCTTTGACTTTCAGACACTTTGATTTTTTCTTATCTTTACAAAACCACAGCCGTCCAAAGTGCATAAATAGAACATGCAGCGGAATAATTGAAACCATTAACAGAAAACCAAAAATCATGAAAAACTATTACGCCAGATTTAAGAAATCGTATAACATAAAATTAGTGTTATTCATACTTCTGTTTACTTTATCGACAAAAGGTGTTTTATCCCAAACACATTATGTTGGGATCACTTATGAACCTTCGCTCGTAACTTCGGTTTTCTCAGATATCCAACATGATACATATCCGCCAACGATTCATGATTTTTCTTCACGTTTGGGTAACAGTTTTGGAATGGACTATTTGTTATTATCTGATTCCAAATCATATGGAATAAAATCAGGATTCTACCTTATTGACAATGGATATACTGAAAAAATTGAGAAAGGTGATCCTGCATTTTCCAGCAGAACAGATAAAATATATTATACATATTTATCTATTCCCATAGAATTCTATAAACTGTTTAACAGTTTTTATTTTAACATAGGTCCGAATTTCAATTATGCAATAAAGGGAAAGAGAGAACTAGGAACCGGAGAAACTAAGGAATATAGCAACAACCATTTTGCTCTGGGATTAAAATCAGAAATTGGCTATAGATTTGAATTAAATGAAATGTTTGATTTAAAACTTGGTGTTTTCAACAGAGGATTCCTTTTTGCAGAAGGAAATATGAATTATGGATTATTGATAAATCTAAATTACAAAATAACCAAATAAAAGGCAACCAGAAGATAATAAGCTATGACGAACACATTCAAGTATAATAATACACCTATAATACAGTTCCGTGAATTCTTTTCTTATCTTTAAAAACCAAACCATTAATCATAAGAAAATGCAAAAAATAATTCTACTTAGTTTGCTATTACTTTCATTTGTCTGCTGTGACAAAGATGATAATGAAAAAGTTGATGATATTCTTTACACGGATATTGTTCCGGATACTAGTTTAGTATCTATTGATTCAATAAAACATATTTCAAATGGCCCCTATTGTATTACATCTAAAATCCCCTATCCTTCTGATAAAAATATGGATTATGAAATCGATATCAACTCCGATAACGTAAATGATTTTAGAATTTCCGTGGGGCATACCCGAATCACATGTAATGATCCAAAGTGTGGAGATTATCAATTCTTCTCATGCATGTTGGAAATTAAAGGCATAAATAGTGGGGATTCGCTTATTCCATCATCTTCTCAACGTAGGATATTTAAAAAAGATGAAGAAATAGAGCTTAAAGAGAATAACGGAGATTCTGATTGGAATATTCTAATTAGTGGTGGTTGTCATAATTATCCTCCAGGTGAAGATTTGCAAGATAGTTATATCGGAGTAAAAAAGAATAACTGTGTAGGTTGGATTCATCTTAATGAAATCAATAATGGAATAATTATAATGGATTTTGCAGTGAACCTTACTCCAAAAAAATCAATAATCGCAGGAGAAAAAGAATAAATTGTATAAAGTAAGTCTGTTTTTTTGAAAACATTGGTTATCAACAATTGTAACTTATCTTCTATTTTTTTATCGCAAAAGTAAATTTTCATACCTATAGCTGTTTACAAACTACTGGGGACAATAAAAAATCAAAAAAAATCTTGCATTAATGATCATTATTTTGTATCATTGTGATATCATTTTAATATCATTTTAAATCAAATCTTATGGAAAAGGAAAAAATTTACAAGGGAACCAATGGTTATCTGATGGTAGCCGCTGAACTAATTTTGTTTGCCGCTTCATTAGCAGGCATCATTCTTCTAAACAATTATTACTTGCTAATAGTGATGGCTGTTGTCATTTTTATGGCAATTGGCTTTGTCATCATCAACCCAAACCAATCCTGTGTTTTAGTGCTTTTCGGATCTTACCAGGGCACCCTCAAAAAATATGGATTTTTTTGGGTTAATCCTTTCTTTACAAAGCAAAAGATTTCATTACGGGCCAGGAATTTTGACAGTGATCCTATCAAAGTAAACGATAAAGTGGGCAATCCCATTAAAATAGGTCTGGTACTGGTATGGAAAGTTGAAGAGACCTTTAAAGCGGCATTTCAGGTAGACGATTTTCAACATTTCGTTTTGGTACAAAGTGAAGCAGCATTAAGAAAACTGGCCGGTGTTTATCCTTACGATAATTTTGAAGATGAAGAAGCTGATCTGACTTTACGTTCGGGAGGTGAACAAATAAACAAAGAGTTGGAAGAGGAAGTTTCTGAACGTTTAGAGTTGGCGGGCATCCAGGTAATAGAAGCACGGATTAATTATATCGCTTACTCAGAGGAAATTGCAGGTGCTATGTTACGGCGTCAACAGGCTAGTGCTGTAATTGCCGCTCGCGAAAAAATTGTTGACGGTGCTGTGGGCATGGTTGATATGGCTCTAAAAAGCTTTGAAGGAAAAGAAAATATCCAGTTGGACGAAGACAATAAAGCTGCTATGGTTAGCAATCTCATGGTTGTTCTCTGTTCCGATGAATCGGCCCACCCGGTGATCAATGCAGGTACTTTAAATCAATAAAAATCTTATGACTAAGAAGAAATTTGTGCTTCGTGTAGATGAAGAAAAGATGAAAGCGATAGAAAAATGGGCTGCAGATGAATTCCGCAGTACCAACGGGCAATTGGAATGGATTATTACGAAGGCGCTCAAAGATGCCGGACGATGGAAAAAACCTAAAAAAAGCAGCAATTCTTCAAAGAACCCTGACAATAAAAACACATAGCCTGTTCACAATTACCAGATCTTTTAATCTAATCTCATTATGGAAAATAATAATTCTTCATCGGAGATACTTAAAGAATTTGCCAGAAAAAGTGGCCGGAACATAGAATACCTTAAAAACCCGTATGATGAAGAGCAAAACCACTGGGTAAGAAGAGTGTGTCATCATAGAAAAATCTATATTCCAAACAGCACAGGAGATACATCCTATTTTGTTTCATTTGCGGCCGCCCGGTCGCTAAACCTTAACTCCGAAGATGTTTTATTTAGCGGCGTGTTTATCCCAATACAACTTCCTGCTGCCGTAAATATTTGTATTCAAAAGAAGGATATTTTGGACAAGCTGAATATTTTCAATAAAAACAAATTCCTTAAATCAGGATTTGAACATTTCGATGCACGTGTAGCCATCAAAGGCAATGATCCCTTCACTGCAAGAAAAACACTAACCAGCAGAAAAGTACGGGAAGAAATACTGGCAGCTTTTGAATTGGATGAAAGTTTTATTGCCGGGGTCAATACAGTAGAGGCAGACTTCGTTCCTGCTTTGAAAAACAACTCCATTTTCGGCATCTATTCCATAAATGGCTGGATCCTGGAAGAAGAAAAAATTGAAAACTTGTTTAACGCTTTGGAAAATATCAAGCCATACTTATATCCTCCCTTAAAGACATGATAGAGTTCGTTACAATATGGAAAAAGAATGCTCACCTGGTTTTATCTGCAATTCCCGGTTTGTTTAATTCCAGTAATAATAAACACCGGTATTAAACAAAAAGTGCTTCATGGAAGGATTTGTAAACGGAAACCGATAAGACAGTTCTGCATTGAAATGGAGACGTTCCGAAAACTCAGGATTAATCATATAACCTATGGTTGGAAAACCACTGAAGGTTTCTATCGTTTCTGATAAATCGAGTATTTCATCGTTTTGATATATTAATTTATCTTCCAGTGACGAGCGGAAAAACCCACCGCCTATTCCTACATAGGGTTTAGAAGATGTTTTATCGAAAAGATAATATTTGACATTAGCTGTTATTGATGATAATTGGTGATCATCTGTTACAGGCGAGGATGCAAGCCAGATATTTTCAGCGCTTATGTTAACATCCCAGCGTTGAGATATCGTATACCCAACCACAAACTTACCTCCATATCCGCTTGTGTAACTTTCCCGGGGATGCAATTGCACCCCTTCCCGCTCGCCTTCAGGATGCATTGATAACGAACCGGCTAACCCGGTATAAAATTGCGCATTTAAGCTTAACGCAAAAAAGAAAAACAAACTGACCGTGAAAACTTTTCTTGTAATCATGATAGGAGTTTTTTATGGGTTCTGTTTGAATTAAAAACGAGATAAAAGCGCAAATGTTTTATAGAATAAAATATTAATATGCGTTCCGCACCAGTTTTGTTTTATAACGAATCCTTTTTTTGTAGACTGAGCTTCCACGCCTTTTATTTCATTTCTGACCTATGCTATAATCCGCTGCGTATGGGTTAGCAATAGCCTGAAAAAAGCGAATAGATGGAACCTCTGTGGAAGATTTGCCGGGCTCATTTTTATATTATATCAAAATCTTTTATAATTTTACTATTTTTATCACATGATGGAAAGACACTTTTATCATATCAAATACAGTCTTCAGCACCTAACCCATTCGGTTTCCCGTTTTGGTATTCATTCCCCTTTTCTGTATCAATGTGCAACAAAGGCACTGAAGATGAAGACGCAATCTCAGGATCGCAAAATAATTCAAGCTTTAAGACAAGACATCCGGCAAACACCAAATTTCAATTCATTGGATTTGGGCACAAAACAAAACCGCACACTCAACGGGAAAGACCTGCTCAAAATGGGAATTAACTCCCGCTACGGACAAAAACTTTATGGATTATGCCGGCATTTCCAGCCGCATCATATTTTAGAATTAGGTACCTCTTCCGGACTCTCCACAGCCTATTTAGCCATTGCCTGTCCGAAAGCCCGGGTTATCACAGTGGAAGGCTGTCCCGGAAAGGCAAACTTAGCCAAACAATTCTTTCAAAGGCATCAGTTGAATAATATTACTGTTGTAAATGAGGAAGCAACCGATTACATAAAACAGCTAAAATCTGATGACTACAAAACTGATCTTGTCTTCATAGATGCCGATCACTCCTATTGCGGGACACTGAATTTTTATGACCTGCTCAAAAATATTACCCACTCCGACAGCGTATTAATTTTTGACGATATTTACTGGTCACCCGGAATGAAAAAAGCCTGGAAAAGCATTAAACAAGATAAAAATGTATCGGTTTCTCTGGCAACATTGCGTTTCGGACTGATATTTTTTAAAAAAAATATAGCCCGTCAACATTTTAATTTACGTATGTAAGTTTTTATTACATTTGAACTACTGTTAAGTGCCCGCAAAATTAGTATATGGAAATTAACAGAAAAGCAACAAAATTTTAGAAATTATACAATATGCCCCAGGAACTTATTCAATTATCCCATATAAAAAAGCATTATGTTATTGGGAATCAAACCATCAAAGCCTTACAGGATATAAGTACTCAGGTAAACAGGAATGAGTATGTAGCGCTGATGGGTGCTTCGGGTTCCGGCAAATCCACATTAATGAACATTCTGGGCTGCCTTGACACTCCTACCTCCGGAGAATATATATTAAACCATGAAGACGTCAGTCAACTCAATGATAATAAACTTGCAGAAATAAGAAATAAGGCAATTGGTTTCGTTTTTCAGACTTTTAACCTATTACCCCGCTCCAGCGCACTTGAGAATGTTATGATGCCTTTGGTTTATGCCGGTATGCCTAAATCAAAACGCATCAGCAAGGCCAAAGAAACGCTTGAGCAGGTTCAGCTCGAAAACCGAATGTATCACAAACCGAATGAGCTCTCCGGCGGACAAAGGCAAAGAGTAGCTATTGCGCGGGCAATGGTCAATAATCCGGAGATTATCCTGGCTGACGAACCTACCGGAAACCTGGACTCGGAAACATCTTATGAAATTATGAATTTATTCAGCGAGATCCATAAAAACGGTAATACAATTATTGTTGTCACACATGAAGAAGATATTGCACAATATGCAAAGCGAATTATCCGTCTTATTGATGGTCTGATTGATAATGATACATTACAGCAAACCCAATAATTATTTTTTCGTAATATTAAACATATAGCTCGCTTGCTTGTTGTGACAGAAAATGATTATATGCATTATGAATAAAGAAAAAGAGAACAACTTTAAAATATATACGAAACAGGGAGATAAAGGAAAAACTTCTTTACTGGGAGGTTCACGTGTGTCTAAGTATCATGAAAAAATAGAAGCTTATGGTACGTTAGACGAGCTTAACGCTTTTATCGGTTTATTGCGCGATCAGGAAGGGATTTGTGAAAGCACTCGTACTTTTCTTCATGAAATTCAGGAAAAGGTCTTTGCAGCCGAATCCATAATAGCTTCCGATTCTGAAGAACTTTTGGCAAATTTACCTAACGTAGATACTACGGACACGAAGAAATTAGAGGATGCAATAGACAAGATGAATGAAGAACTGCCGGAATTGCAAAATTTTATTATCCCCGGTGGGCATAAAGCCGCCTCCCATGCCCACGTAGCAAGAACTGTTTGTCGGCGGGCAGAACGAAAGGTTTTGCAAGCCAGCGATATTTACCCGGTAAATGACGAGATAATTCAATATTTAAACCGCCTTTCGGATTATTTTTTCGTATTAGCTCGTTATTTTACACACAACAATGAGATTACTGAAGAAAAATGGAAGACAAATTAACACAATAACTTGACATATAAATTTTTATATCATTTTATCGATTACGTAAATTTATCTTGACATTTGCAGTAATTCTTCTATTTTTGCACAAATTTTTACCACATAAAAGAAGGATATATATGTATTGGACTCTAGAACTGGCATCAAAGTTAGAAGATGCTCCCTGGCCGGCAACAAAAGAAGAGCTTATTGACTATGCTTTGCGTTCGGGTGCGCCAATGGAGGTTATTGAGAACCTCCGCGAAATAGAAGACGAAGGAGAAGTATACGATAGCATTGAAGATCTTTGGCCGGACTATCCGAGTAAAGAAGACTTCTTTTTTAATGAGGACGAATATTAGGGGCTTCTTTTGTAAGCTACCCTTAATTCATTAAAAATCCCAATTGTAAGATTATCACTCTCTTTTAATGGTTTTTCGGTAAATTTGCCCGTCTGACTGTTAATATTCATCAGACAAAAGAAAACATTTTTTATCATGCTCAATTTTATTACCAAAGTACTTGGTGGAACAAAATCCGAAAGGGATGTAAAAAAAATACAACCCTATGTTACTCAGATCAACGAAGAATTTGAAAAGCTAAAATCCTTCAGTAATGATGCGCTTCGCGAAAAGACAGCGGAATTCAAAAAACGCATTAACGATTACGTTGCTGAGGAAAACAAAGAAGTTGCCGGGCTAAAAGCAAAGATTACCGACAACCCGGGTATGGATTTGGAGGAAAAAGAGTCCATTTGGGAAAGGATTGATGAAATAGAAAAACAGACGCTTGAGAAAACAGAAGAGATTTTAGATAAATTACTGCCGGAAGCCTTTGCAGTAATGAAAGAAACTGCACGACGCTTTAAAGAAAATGAAGTGCTTGAAGTTACCGCCAACGATCATGATAAAGATTTGGCAGCCAAATCTGAAAGCATATCCATAAAAGACAACCAGGCATATTACCAGAACGAATGGGTCGCCGGTGGTTCTCTGATCAAATGGGACATGGTGCCTTATGACGTGCAGTTGATTGGTGCTGTTGTTTTACACCAGGGCAAAATTGCAGAAATGGCAACCGGTGAAGGAAAAACATTAGCAGCCACACTGCCTATTTATCTTAACGCTCTGGCCGGACGTGGCGTTCATCTGGTTACTGTTAACAGCTATCTTGCTAAACGTGACGCCGAATGGATGGGGATGCTTTACGAATTTCACGGGCTTAAGACAGATTGTGTAGACAGATATAATCCCAGCACACCGGAACGAAGAGCAGCATACCACGCCGATATTACTTATGGTACCAACAATGAATTTGGCTTTGACTATCTGCGTGATAATATGGTTTCTACACCCGATGAAATGGTCCAACGAAAGCACCATTTCACAATTGTGGATGAGGTTGACTCTGTGCTTATCGATGACGCCCGGACGCCGTTAATTATTTCCGGACCTACCCAACAAGACAGCCGCGATGAATTTAATGAACTCAAACCTATCGTTGAAAAGCTTTTCGAAAATCAACGCAAGTTTGTAAACAAACAGCTTACGGAAGCTAAGCAGATGTTGAAGGAAGGAAACGACGAGAAAACACAAAAAAAAGGAGGAGAATATTTGTTCCGTGCCTATCGTGGCCTTCCCAAAAATAAGGCGCTGATTAAGTACCTCAGTGAACCCGGCGTAAAGCTGACGATGCAAAAAACAGAAGCCCTGTATATGCAGGAGCAATCTAAGCACATGCATCTTATTGATGATGATCTATTCTTCGTCATTGATGAAAAACAAAATACCATAGACCTTACAGATAAAGGTATCGACCTGATCAATGAGATTACCGGCAACTCAGAATTTTACATCTTACCGGATATCGGTAGTGAAATTGCGGACCTGGAGAAATCTGAACTCTCCGAGACCGAGAAGATGAAGAAAAAAAGTGAGATGCTGCAAGACTACGCGATCAAGTCAGACCGGGTACACAGTTTAAATCAACTCTTTAAAGCATACACCCTTTTTGAAAAAGATGTGGATTATGTGGTAATGGACAACAAAGTGAAAATTGTCGATGAACAAACCGGACGTATTCTTGAAGGAAGACGGTATTCGGACGGACTTCATCAGGCAATAGAAGCTAAGGAAAACGTAACGATAGAAGCTTCTACACAAACCTATGCCACAGTCACGCTGCAGAATTATTTCAGAATGTATCATAAACTGTCCGGTATGACGGGAACAGCGGAAACTGAAGCCGGAGAATTTTTTGACATCTATAGTCTGGACGTTGTTGTAATTCCGACAAATAAGCCTGTAATCCGCAAAGACTATCAGGATTTGGTTTACAAAACAAAGGCAGAAAAGTACAATGCCGTTATAGAAACTATTGAAGAATATGTAGGACAAGGACGTCCCGTTCTTGTGGGGACAACATCTGTAGAGATTTCGGAATTGCTCAGCAAGATGTTAAACCGCCGTAAGATATCGCACAACGTGCTAAATGCTAAGCTGCACCAAAAGGAAGCCACGATTGTTGCGGAAGCAGGGCAACCCGGAAATGTTACCATTGCAACGAATATGGCAGGTCGTGGAACCGACATTAAGCTTGGCGAAGGCGTAGTCGCAGCGGGAGGGTTGGCTATTATCGGAACGGAACGCCACGATTCACGGCGCGTCGACCGTCAGCTCAGAGGTCGTGCCGGACGTCAGGGTGATCCTGGATCATCACAGTTTTTCGTCTCCCTGGAAGATGATCTGATGCGCTTGTTCGGCTCTGAGAGGATATCAAAAGTCATGAACAGGCTGGGATATGAAAAAGGAGAAGTGATTCAGCATAAAATGATCACCGATTCCATTGAGCGCGCCCAGAAAAAAGTAGAAGAAAATAACTTTGGCATCCGGAAAAAACTCCTGGAGTATGATGATGTCATGAATGCCCAGCGCGAAGTGATTTACAAAAAACGTCGTCATGCATTATACGGAGAACGCTTATCCATCGATATTGCGAATATGATGTATGATATCACTGATATCTTAATTCGCGATTATCACGATGCCCAGGATTATGAGGGATTAAAGATTGATTTGTTTTCCCAGCTATCCGTTGAAGCACCATTTACAGAACAAGAGTTTCTGGCCGCAAAACCTGATGACATGATCGACCAGGTCTTTAAGCTGGCGTATGAAAACTACAAAACAAAATCGGATAATCTGGCTGAAATCGCTTATCCGGTTATCCGATCGGTATATAGAGACCCGTCGGTTTCTTATACGAACATTGCTATTCCTATTTCTGATGGTTCCCAATCATTTCAGATTGTCGTTAATCTGGAAAAGGCTTATGAATCCGAAGGAAAAGCCATCATCACTGCTATTGAAAAAGGCGTTTCCATGCGCACTATCGACAATGCCTGGAAGGAACACCTCAGGGAAATGGACGACCTTAAACAATCCGTGCAAAATGCTACTTATGAACAAAAGGATCCGTTACTGATCTATAAGTTCGAGTCCTATGAATTGTTTAAGCAAATGATAGCTAAGATCAATAAGGAAATTATTTCTTTCTTATTAAAAGCTAAACTGCCTGAACAAGAAGAGCAAGACCACAGAGATATCCTCCAGGAAGCTGACGTACCCAAAGGCACAGACTTAAGCAATTTGAAAACCAGCCGGACAGACATGGGAGAAGTTGCCAAACAAAAAACTTCTAAACAAGAAAAAACACAACCCCGCAGAGTTGAAAAGAAAGTCGGCCGGAATGACCCCTGTCCCTGTGGAAGCGGCAAGAAATACAAACACTGCCACGGTAAACCCGGTGCGGAATCGGCGTAAAACCTACAGCTTTAAACGACAATCTAACGGATTGTTGATTTTAGCGCCAATACTTTTATGACTTATATGATTTGAGATTTAATAATGTTGCTTAGTGCCCTTTGGCCGGTTGGCAGTTGGCAGGGTGCAGTAGGCAATAAACGCGGTATTAGAGCGGGGAAAGCTAAAGTTTCGTCTATTTTCTGTGTTTTTACTTTTTTCTGCAGCAAAAGAAGTAAACAAAAATGCCGCCGCTGCTCAGAAAAGCTTTGGTTTAGCACCGGAGCTTAATCTATCTGTCTGGCCCTGCATATCCATTAACGAAACCTGTGATTGGTTAATGGTCTTTATTGATCATTATGGCAGGCTTATTTGGGAGCTAATTCAATAATTTGCGAATAAAACTCATTAACCTTTTCAATCCTTTTATGGCTTATATGGTGAATATCAAAAAAGGGCGGAAATCATTTCCCGCCCTTTTCACATTATTCGTAAGTATTTTTTTAACCTAACAAAGATTTCACAATCTCAGAAACCTTTTTGTTATCAGCTTTACCTTCAAATTTCTTAGAAGCCAGCCCCATAACTTTTCCCATTTCTTTCATGGATGACGCTCCTGTCTCTTTTATAATTTCCTGAACTCCTGCTTTAATTTCTTCATCACTCAATTGTTCAGGCAGGTAGCTTTCGATAATTTCCAGTTGAAAAAGCTCATCATCGGCCAGGTCCTGGCGTCCCTGTTCTTTGTATGTTTCGGCAGACTCCTTCCGTTGTTTAGCCAGTTTTTTCAACAGTTTCAATTCAACAGACTCCGGAATTTCTCCGGATTCATCTTTGTCTTTGCCTGTTTTGGCAATCAGCAATTCCGATTTAATAGACCGCAAAGCATCTAATTTTGCTCTGTCTTTCGCAATCATTGCGGCTTTGATGTCATCATTAATCTTCTTTTCCAGTGACATAACTTATCGTCTTTTATTAGTCAACGTTATCGTGCAAATAAGAGTTTCCTTTTTGAACATCCATATCTTCATCCTCATCTGTAAGTGTAAAGCGAGAAATTTCCGATTCAGAAGATGGTCTTGTATGTTTTAACTGCACCTTCCGGCGAACAAAAGCGGGCACATTTTCCGCTTCCTGCAGACCATCCTGGGTTTTGATTTTCATACTTAATTCCCGTAATTTTTTAATACGTTCCTCAGAATCAAAGTTCGGTTCCGGTTCACTAATTCTTTTTACTGTTTTGGAATGCTCTTTTTCTTGTGGTGTATCATCCTCCTGATTATAATCACTGACGGCAGATTCCGCCTTTTTCTCGCCGGGTGATTTTGATGCTTTTGTATGTAACCGGAAGCCAAATTCATCAGGTTCATTATTGTTCGAGCCGGATTCATCAGAAGCCTCGGGTGTCTTTTCTCTTGTATAGAGTTCAAATTCGTTTTCTGAAGACTCAGACTGTTCTGCCGTTTGATTCTTCTGACTTTTTTGTTCTTCGGTCAGCTTATGAACCACAGGTTCTTTGTGTTCCCCCGGGGCTGTAGCTTCTACTCCGTCAGACTGGAAACCTGTTGCTACAACAGTAACAGCTATTTTATCACCTAAGGTTTCATCTACACCATTACCCCAGATAATTTCAGCCGTAGCACCGGATTCATCCTGGATATAATCTGTAATTTCCGAAACTTCATCCATTTGAATTTCATCTTCACCACTGGCAATATACAGCAATATATCTTTTGCTCCGCGAATATGGTTATCATTAAGCAAAGGAGATGAAAGGGCCATTTCAATAGCCTTAATAGCGCGGTCTTCTCCTCCGGAAACACCCATACCCATAATAGCTACGCCACTGTTTTTCATCACGGTTTTCACATCCTCAAAGTCTACATTGATATGACCGGTAACCGTAATTAACTCTGAAATTCCTTTAGCTGCAGTAGCTAAAATATCATCCGCTTTACTAAAAGCTTCGGAAAGCTTAAGGTTTCCGTATAGTTCGCGCAGTTTATCATTGGAGACAATCAAAAGGCTGTCCACATTCTCCTGCATTTCCCTTATTCCTTCTTCAGCTTGTTGTCGGCGTTTCCTTCCTTCAAACGAGAAAGGAACTGTCACAATGCCTACAGTAAGAATATCCATTTCACGGGCTTTTGCTGCTACTACGGGAGCGCCGCCTGTTCCGGTACCTCCACCCATACCGGCAGTGATAAACAACATTTTGGTGTTCTTTTCCAATGCTGCTCCGATATCTTCTACATTTTCCAAAACAGCTTCTCTGCCCACATCAGGAATGGAACCTGCCCCACGTCCTTCAGTAAGCGCTCCGCCAAGTTGAATTTTGGTCGGAACCGGACTATCTTCCAGAGCCTGGGCATCGGTATTACAAATTAGAAAATCTACATCTTTGATACCCTGATGATACATGTGGTTAACAGCATTGCCGCCACCACCGCCAATGCCTAATACCTTAATAATTGATGATTGTTCTTTTGGTAGGTCGAATTTTATCATAATTGACAGTCTGATTTATAGGTTAAAAATACGTACTATCTGAGCTAATGTGCTATTTCATTGCGTTTTTTTATTAACAGAAACTTTTTCGATATTGTTAATATCTTACTTCACACCATCGTCTTCAAAGAAATTTTTTCCTTTCCGCACAATGTTGTCAAAAAATCCACCGCGTTTTTTCTTAACATTATCTTTACTTGTTTTATTCCGTGCATTTTGACGGTCGATACGTTTAAGGCCCTGAATAACTAATCCAACGGCAGTTGAGTACTGCGGACTGGTGATCTGCTCCTGAACGTTACTGGCTAAATGTTCATTGGGATAGCCAATGCGTGTATCCAGGCCGGTTTTGAATTCGGCAAGCTGTGCAAGGTGTTTTACTTGTGCCCCGCCTCCGGTGATCACCATTCCGGCAATCATTTTCTTTTCATAGCCGGAATTGCGAATTTCATAATAGACATGCTCGATAATTTCTTCAGCTCTGGCCTGAATGATACTGGCCAGGTTTTTCAATGTAATTTCTTTGGGTGGTCTGCCCCGCAATCCGGGAATGGAAATCACCTCCTCATCTTTGTTTTTGTCTGCCAATGCAGAACCAAATTTCACTTTTAAGGCTTCCGCCTGACTTTTAATAATAGAACATCCCTCTTTTATGTCTTCTGTTACAATACTGCCTCCTAACGGTATGACCGCTGAATGACGGATAATACCATCCTGGAATATGGCGATATCTGTTGTTCCGCCCCCAATATCTACCAGTACTACACCGGCTTCTTTTTCTTCTTCGCTGAGCACAGCATCCGCAGAAGCTAAAGGCTCCAGAATTAAATCCTCCACGTTCATTCCGGCTTTAGTCACACAACGGTTGATGTTTTTTGCCGCTGCTATCTGTCCCGTTATAATGTGAAAATTCGCTTCAAGCTTCACGCCCGCCATACCTACAGGTTCTTTAATACCCGCCTCGTCATCCACGATGTATTCCTGGGGAATAACTTCAATAATTTCTTCTCCCGGCTGCATAACCAGCTTATACATGTTGTCGATCAATTTTTCGATATCATCATAGCTGATCTCGTCATCGTATGAATTACGCATGATATTTCCACGCTGCTGGATACTTTTGATATGCTGACCGGCAATACCGACATTTACATATTTGATATCCACATTTGATTTCTCTTCCGCTTCTTTTACAGCCTTTGTAATCGATTGAACGGTTTTTTCAATATTAGATACGACACCTCGGTTTACACCGATGGATTCCGTTTTTCCGGAGCCCAGAATTTCTATTTTGCCCAGATCATTGCGACGCCCCACAATGGTAGCTATCTTTGTTGTTCCAATGTCCAGACCTACAACTATTTCTGAAGAGTCCATAATATATCCTTATTTTTTATTTCCTATTACTTGATTTTCATATTTCAAATTCAGTTGATCATATTGTTTCCAGCCACCACGTGCATTTGCATTCTGATAGAAAATTTTTAGTTTTTCCATTTTCTGCCCCAGTTGATTGATAGAACCAATTAAAACCGAATGCTGACCGAGTTTTGTAACAATTTCATAATCACCTTTTTCATTGTTATAGATTTGTTCTACACAAGCATTTAAAAATTTATCATTCTGAACAACTTTTGCTATTTTGAAAAAATGCTCAAGTCTCTTGTTATTCAATTGTTCAATTGTTATATCATCAATATCCGGATGTATTGTATCCAGACTGAAATTACCATTAGCTACAGGAACCCTGGCAGGGAGCTTTTTCCCATCAGGCATAAGAACACCATTTTCATCCACATACACACATTTTCCTCTTCGGTCAATTAACTGAAGAATAGTTTTTCTCTGCCAGACGTCTGCGTTGCAAAATCCGTCAATCGTAGTATAAACCTCAGCATTTAACACATAAGGATTTTTTTCAATTTCCAGTTCGATATCCGATTCTCGAACTTGTGGTAAAGATTTGCCTTTCAATGAATCAAATTTTGTTAACACCTGCTTTTCAATATCATCCGAAGTAAACAAGTAATCACCGCCCTGGTATTCTATATCTACCCGGAAATCCTGTATACGTCTTTCCTTTTCCTGTTGGCTTACCATTCCCAACAAGACAATAATCAGTGGTATACTAATTAACCAAAAAATGATATTTTGTGTTTTTCTGTTCATTAATCTTTTAAAACATCTGTTACAGGTTCGACTAATTGGTCAATATCGCCGGCTCCAAGCGTCATAAACAACTCCGGCTTCTTTTGTTTTACAAACTCTAAAACTTCTTGTTTAGAAAGCACCCGAACTTTTCCGGGGTCCATTCTGTCCGCGATCATTTGAGAAGATACGCCCGGTAAAGGCTTTTCCCTTGCCGGATAAATATCCAGGAGCAATACATAATCCAACATTTGCAAGCTCCGGGCAAATCCATCGGCAAAATCGCGCGTACGTGAATACAAATGTGGCTGAAAAGCACCAATAAGTTTTTTGCCCGGAAAAAACGACCGGGCGGCTTTAATACATGCTGATAACTCTTCCGGATGATGGGCATAATCATCAATATAAATATGGTCTGAGGAGTTAACGCGAATTTCAAACCGCCTTTTTACACCTTTGTAGCTTTTCAAACCTTCCCTGATTTCCTGTGCACCAAGTCCCAATTCTTTAGCTACAGCCGAAGCTGCAAGCGCATTTTCTACATTATATTCTCCCGGCATTTCCATCTCAAGATTTTGAACGGTAAATTCCGGAAAATGAAACGTAAAATTCATCTTTCCATGCTCTACATCATGTAAGTTAGCATGCACGTCATTTTGAGCTGAAAAACCATACGTTTTTACTTCCACATCTTTGGGTTCCCTGATTTGAACTTTTTCATGGATATAAGCCAATCCACGTTCCGTTGTTTTGTTCAAAAATGCCTCAAAAGTATCTTTTAATGTTGATCCTGAGCCATACACATCCAAATGATCTTCATCTATCGCCGAAACAACAGCAATATCCGGTTCAAGCTGCAGGAAGGATTTATCGTATTCGTCAGCTTCCACTACCATCCATTCTGCACCTTCACGAAAAACAAAGTTGGAATTCAGATTTACAGAGATACCACCTATAAAAGCATTTACCGGTTTCCCGGCAGATATCAATAAATGGGTGATCATGGAAGAAATCGTTGTTTTTCCGTGAGTTCCGGCAACAGCAATTGTTTTGAATTTTTTCGAAAGCATACCCAAAACTTCCGAGCGTTTATAGAGCTGATGTATATTTTGTCGTATCCAGGAAAGCTCGCTATTTTCATGCGGAATAGCAGGAGTATAAACATATAAATCCGCATCGGCAGGAACCTTTTTGATATCATCCTGATAATGAACCTGAATACCCTCTTGCTGTAACTTTTGTGTTAATGGAGTTTGTGTACGGTCATACCCTGAAACCTCAGCTCCTTTTTGATGAAAAAAACGAGCTAAAGCACTCATACCGATACCACCGATACCTACAAAATAAACCGTATGTATATTGTTAAAATCCATTTATTTCTTTTTAATCATATCAATTACCACACCTGCAATAGTATTAGCTGCACCTGTTTTGGCTAATTTTGCGATATTATCATTTAGTTTCCTTAATTCCTGATCGTCATTGATCAACCTAATAATTTCTTTGCCCAGGTTTTCCGGTGCATTTTTATCCTCAACAAGTTTAGCCGCATGATAATTAACTAACGCCATAGCATTTTTATACTGATGGTCTTCGGCGACATTTGGCGAGGGCACAAAAACAGCAGGTTTGCCAACAGCCTGTATTTCTGATATCGCAATAGCGCCGGCTCTGGAAATAACCAGGTCCGCCGCAGCATAAGCCAAATCCATGCGACTGATAAAATCCGTTACATGAATAAGTCTTGTTAATCCTTTGTTTACAGCTTCCTGCGCCTGTTCAATATAATGCTTCCCGGTTTGCCAGATAATCTGCACTTCATTTTCCTGAAATTGCTCCAATGCATTATGAATACCCTGATTCACAGAGCGAGCACCTAAGCTCCCTCCCATGGCTAATACAATTTTCCTGTCCGGGTTTAAACCAAAATATTGAGCCGCTTCTTCCCGGCTGGCCTTCATCTCCACCACATTTTGTCGAACAGGATTTCCGGTAACAAATATCTTTTCTTTAGGGAAAAAGCGATCCATATTATCATAAGCCACACAAATTCTATCCACCGACCGTGCTAAAATCCGATTCGTTATACCAGGGAAAGAATTTTGCTCCTGGATTAGCGTCGGGATTTTGCGTTTTGAAGCAACACGTAATACAGGTCCGCTGGCATATCCGCCAACGCCAATGACCACATCCGGCTGAAAATTCCGGATTATTTTTCTGGCTTTCCATAGGCTGGTGATAAGCTTAAAGAAAAAACTTACATTTTTCATTGTCAACCGCCGCTGAAAACCAGCAATTGGCAAAGCTTCGATTTTATAACCTGCAGCCGGGACTTTTTCCATTTCCATACGTCCTTTCGCACCTACAAATAAAAACTCTGCATTTTGCAGCCTGGATTTCAACGCTTCTGCAATAGCAATAGCAGGAAACACATGACCTCCGGTTCCGCCTCCGCTGATAAGGATTTTTATGTTAGGCTCTTTGTGTTGCATGGCTGTTTTTTTCTTCGTTTGTATCTTCGGTTTGACGGCTTACGCTAAGCATAATCCCAATCGTTAAGCATGAAAACCATATCGATGTTCCACCCATACTGATCAATGGCAAAGGCTGACCTGTAACGGGTAACAAATTAACGGATACAGCCATATTAATCATAGCCTGAAATACCAGACTAAATGAAAGTCCTATGGCCAGAAATGCCCCGAACGTTCCGGGTGCTTTGTTTGCCAATCTTATTCCACGGAATAACAACATTAAATATAAAAGGACAACAAAACCTCCTCCTAACGCTCCATATTCTTCAACAATAATAGCAAATATAAAGTCGGAATACGGATGAGGCAGATAGTTCCGTTGAATACTTTTTCCCGGCATCTTACCAAATAAACCTCCGGTAGCTATGGCAATCTTTGATTGTTTTACCTGATAATTTTCTTGGGACTCATCCGAAAACGATTCTATCCGTGCCGTCCAGGTTTCCATACGCGGAAGAACCTCAGGTTTAATATTTGCTATAAGAAGTAAAATCAATAACAACAATACTCCCGAACCAATCATTATGCTGATATATTTAATATTTACTCTTCCGATAAACATAATGACAACAGCAGTGGTAAAAATAACAGCAGCAGTGGAAAAGTTAGCCGGGAGGATCAATAAAGTAACCACTAAAACAGGAATAATAATCGGCCGGAAACCATTCTTCCAATCCTGAATATTTTCCTGGCCTTTAGCTAATTTCCTGGCAACAAACATTACCAATACCAGCTTAGCAAAATCCGAGGTTTGGAATGTGATCCCCGTACCGGGCAATGTCAACCAGCGACTGGCCTGGTTAATCGTCGTTCCTGACACAAGTGTGATCAATAACAAAGGAATAGCAATATACAATAGTAACTGTGAAATACGGGAGTAATACCAGTATGGTACAAGATGAGCCAGGTACATTACTCCAAATCCGAGTATTAAAATGATAAGCTGACGGATTAGAAAGTATTCAGTATTTCCCGCATGCTGGTTATAAGCTAATATCCCGGTTGAGCTATATACAGCTAACAAGGAAAATACAGCCAGCAAAACAGCTATTATCCACAATATCCTGTCACCCTTAAAATATTTTGATAGCTCTTGTAACATTCGTTTTTGTATTTTTCACACTTATTTAAAGAAATGCATCAGTTTTACAATTCTTTTACCGCATTTTTAAACTGATTACCACGGTCTTCATAGTTTTCAAACAAATCAAAGCTTGCGCAAGCCGGAGATAGTAAAACATTATCCCCCGGGTCAGCCATATAATAAGCCGCATTGACTGCCTCACCCGCCGTTGTTGCCTTAGCGATAAATTCCACATCTTCGGAGAACGTATTGATGATCTTCTCATTGTCAACACCCAAACATACAATGCCTTTTACCTTCTCAGCAACTAACTCTTTGATACCGGAATAATCATTTCCTTTATCTATTCCACCGGCAATCCAAATCACAGGATTATTCATACTCTCCAATGCAAACCATGTGGCATTTACATTTGTGGCTTTGGAATCGTTGATAAAATTCACATCATGGATTTTACCCACATGTTCCAAACGATGCTCTACATTTTGGAAATCGGAAAGACACTTTTTAATCGTATCTTTCCGGATTTCTAAAAGCTTGGCTGCAACACCTCCTGCCATAGAGTTATAGGTGTTGTGTTTTCCTTGTAATGCTAATTCTTCTAATGTCATTTTAATGCTGCTGTTTTGTGTATTTATGATTATTTCTTTTTCTTCATTTATATATGCTCCTTTTCTATAATTCCGGTTTTTCAAACTAACCGGATAAAGCTGAGCATCAGGCTTACGTTTTTCTATTTCTTCCACTATCACCGGATCATCGGCATTGTAGACCAAATAATCTTTATCTGATTGATTTTGTATAATTCTGAACTTTGAATTGATATAGTTTTGAAAATCATTATTATATCGATCCAGATGGTCAGGAACTATATTTGTCAGAATAGCTATATCCGCTTTAAAATCAAACATTCCGTCCAACTGAAAACTACTGATTTCCAAAACAGCTATTTCCGGATCATCTTCAGCCACAACAGCTGCAAAGCTTTTTCCTACGTTCCCTGCTGCCACGGATTTTAGTCCTGCTTGCTGCAAGATGTAATTCGTCATCAGGGTTGTGGTCGTTTTTCCATTGCTTCCGGTAACACAAATTTTATAAGCTCCGGAATACCTGTTGGCAAACTCAATCTCGGAAATCACCGGTATTCTTTTTTTCTTTAGCTTTTTGATTAGTGGAATATGATCCGGAATTCCCGGGCTTTTCACCACTTCTTGCGCATTTAAGACCTTTGCCTCCGTATGCCCGTTTTCTTCAAAATCAATCGCATTATTTAAAAGAACTTTTTTGTATTTCTCTTTTATCGTTCCATTATCGCTAAGTAAAATGGTGTATCCCATTTTTTTCGCCAGAATTGCTGCTCCGCAGCCTGATTCACCAGCACCTAATACGACAAGGAACTTATTCATTATCTTAACTTTAATGTTATAATCGTAAACACTGCCAGCATCAGGGCGACAATGAAAAATCGAATAACTATTTTAGCTTCGTGATATCCCTTTTTCTGATAATGATGATGCAACGGAGACATCAAAAATATCCGCTTACCTACACCCGTTGCTTTTTTGGTGTATTTAAACCATGCTACCTGCAACATAACAGACACATTCTCAACCAGGAATACCCCACACAAGATAGGGATTAACAGTTCTTTGCGGATCAGGATGGCAAATACAGCAATAATACCTCCGATAGAAAGGCTTCCTGTATCTCCCATAAATATCTGGGCCGGATAGGCATTATACCATAAAAATCCGATCGTTGCCCCTACAAAAGCACTGATAAAAATGGTTAACTCGCCGGTGTCCGGCAGATACATGATGTTCAGATAATCGGCGAAGATGATGTTGCCGGAAACCCAGGCTAAAATGGCCAGAGTTCCTCCCACCACAGCCGAACTACTTGTAGCCAACCCATCCAAACCATCCGTAAGATTAGCTCCATTGGAAACCGCAGTGATAATCAGGATAACAATAGGAATAAATATGAGCCAGGCATATTTCCTGGCCCCTTCTCCTATCCATTCAATCAATACAGCATAATCCAACTCATTATTCTTGACAAAAGGAATTGTTGTTTTCGTAGACTTAACACTTTCTTTTTCATATACCTGAGTAACATTATTAATTTCCCCTTGGGTCTCATCAGCCATTTCTACTATTTCCGAATGATCAATCTTTTCCCTTATTTTAATATCTTCACTGAAATACATAGTAATACCAACCACAATTCCGAGTATTACCTGCCCTACAACCTTAAATTTTCCGGCAAGACCTTTTTTGTCATTTTTAAATATTTTGATATAATCATCCAAAAATCCGATAAATCCCAACCAGATGGTTGTAAAAAGCATAAGCTGTATATACACATTATCCAGGCGTGCAAAGAGTAAAGTAGGAATAAGAATAGCTGCCAGAATGATTAACCCGCCCATTGTCGGGGTTCCCTGTTTTTCAACCTGCCCTTGCAGCCCCAGGTCTCTTACGGACTCGCCAACCTGCTGTCTGCGCAAAAAATTGATCAACCGCTTGCCAAAAAGCAGCGTAATGACCAATGAAACGATCACAGCGGCAGCAGCCCGGAAAGAAATATATTGAAATACTCCGGCACCCGGCAGGTCTATTGTCTTATCCAAATATTCAAACAAGTAATACAGCATCTACACTTGAATTTTATGAATTATTAAATATTGATTGTACAATTTCTTTATCATCAAAATGGTGTCTTACACCATCTATCTCCTGATATGTTTCATGGCCTTTTCCGGCAACCAGGACTATATCAGGGTTGTTCGCAATCATGCAAGCGGTGTGAATCGCCTGCTTCCTGTCCGCTATCTCCAGTATCCTGTTCACCTCTTCCGGAGGGATTCCATCTTTCATATCCTGAATAATCTGCACAGGGTCTTCTGTTCTGGGATTATCGGAAGTAAGGATAATCTTATCAGCATACTTCATAGCCGTTTTGGCCATTACCGGTCTTTTGGTTTTATCCCTGTCGCCACCGGTTCCAATGACTATAATCAGCTGTTGTTCCCTTTTGATTACATTTTTTATGGTTGTCACCACATTTTCCAAAGCATCAGGAGTATGGGCATAGTCGATAATGGCCGTTCTGCCATCCTTAGCCTTAAGCACTTCAAACCTTCCTTCAGCGGGTGTCAGAGAGCTCAAATGTTTCAGTATAATTTCTTCTTCCACATCCAGGAGACTGGCTACTCCATATACGGCTAATAAATTATATGCATTAAAATCACCAACAAGACGGGCCCACAATGATTTGTGATTAATCTCCAGATGGAGACCCTCAAAACTATTTTCTATTACTTTTGCTTTATAATCAGCAGGTTTCTTCAATGCATAAGAAAATGTATCGGCTTTAGTGTTCTGCAACATCATTGAAGCATTGCGATCATCACTGTTTACCAGTGCTGCCGCAGTATATGGCAATTCATCAAAAAACTTCTTTTTGGCTGTGATGTAATTCTCAAAGGTCTCATGATAATCCAGATGATCATGTGTGATATTGGAAAATACAGCAATATCAAAATTTAATCCGTAAACCCTGTTTTGCTGAATTGCGTGTGAACTCACCTCCATAAACACGTACTCACACCCGGCATCAACCATTTCTCTCAGGTAAGCATTTATCGTTAAGGCATCGGGAGTTGTATGGGTTGCGTCGATTGTTTTATCATTATTATAAATGCGTATTGTTGATAGCAATCCGGCTCTATATCCCAAACTTCTGAATAGTTTGTAAAGCAATGTAGCTATAGTAGTCTTTCCATTGGTTCCTGTAATCCCTGTTAGCTCTATCTCTTCAGAAGGATCATCATACCAGGCGGAAGCAATTACTGCCAGCGCCCGGCTGCTGTCCTCCACCTGAATCACACTGATATCCTGCGGCCTATTAGTGGGTTTTTGTTCGCAAACAACTGCAACAGCTCCTGCGGCAATAGCTTTATCGATAAACTTATGGCCATCCACATTAGTTCCCGGAACAGCTACAAACAAATCACCCCGGCTCACCTTGCGGGAATCGAATTCGATCTTATTGATATCTTTTTCGATACTACCCTGCTGATCAACTACAGGCACTTTGGATAATATGTCGCTTAATAATTTTGTCATACCTTTAGCGTGATCTTGATTTTTCTACCATTGAGAACCCGTGTGCCAGGCCTGACAGATTGTTTAACAACTTTTCCAAGGCCTTCCATTTTTACATCCAGGCCTGCCCTTTTCAATAAATACACTGCGTCACGAGCACCCATTCCCCTGACATCTGGAACGTATCCTGATTTTATCTTAACAGATTTCATTTTCACTGATCCTGAAGTAACCTGAGGGTTGACAAACTCTGAAGCCGGGTCTTTAAAACGCGCCGGAAACTTCAGGTGTTCTGAAATCACACTGAAGTCCGTTTTATATCCTGCAATAAAATCCATATTTATTGATCCGCTGGAGTCGATTTTGGATTCCTGCATGTCCAATTGTGTGGCATACACTTTATCTGCAATCTCTTTAAAAACCGGAGCCGCAACAGAACCTCCGTAATATAATCCTCTGGAAGGTTTATTGACCACTACAGCGCAAGTATATCGCGGATTATCAGCAGGAAAGTAGCCTACAAAAGACGCTTTATGGCCTGTAAAATCATAGCCTTCACTTCCGCTTGCTATCTGCGCTGTTCCCGTTTTTCCGGCAATTTCATAAACCGTACTGAAAAGATTTTTCGCCGTTCCTTCTTCTACTACGCCCTGCAGCATTTTTTGCGCCTTGCGGATTGTTTCATTTGAAGCAATTGAACTATTCAATACAACAGGATTAAATTTCTTTGTTGTTTTCCCTGCAGATCGTATCTCTTGAACAAGCATCGGTTTCATCATCCGGCCATTATTGGCAATGGCATTATAAAAAGTGAGAATTTGCAATGGCGTAAGCTCAACCTCGTATCCTATTGACATCCACGGCAATGTGACTTTAGACCAGGACGAATTTTTGGGGTTTTTAACTAATGGGCTGGCTTCCCCTTGAAGTTCTATTCCGGTGCGAGAAGCTAATCCCAAATTTTTAATGCCCGATATAAATTTTTCGGGATTGGAAGCATACGCTTGATGGATCAACTTTGAAACGCCCACATTAGAAGATAATTCCAAAGCCTCTTCCACGGTGATCATTCCATAACCTCCTTCTTCAGAATCTTCCATTACTTGATCATAAAATTCTGTTTTTCCACCTTCGGTATCTACCGAATCTTTCAGACCAAACATACCGTCTTCAAGACCAACCATAAGTGAAGCTATCTTAAAAGTAGAGCCAGGTTCTGTATTTTCTCCGATAGCATAATTATATGACTCATAGTACTCCCCAGTTGCAGTATCTCTTTTCAGGTTAGCAATAGCTTTGATTTCTCCGGTGGAAACCTCCATCAGTATGGCAGAGCCATGATGTGCCTGATGCAATTTAAGATTTTCCTTTAGTGCGTTTTCAGCAACATCCTGAATATTTACCTCCAGGGTAGTAACAATATCATTCCCATTTTTAGGTTCTACTAAATTCCTTTGATCAACGGGTATCCAGACATTCTCAGCCACCCGCTGCATAAGCTGCTTACCACTATCCCCTTTTAGCACATGATTATAAGCTCCTTCCAAACCTACTTTATAATCATCTCGGGAATAACCAATTGTTCTCGCAGCTAATCCACGGAAAGGTTTCACCCTTTTGTTTTTCTCAATGACAATCAATCCTCCTTCATATTTCCCTTTGCGAAAAATTGGTAAATCCCGGATAACTTTCAACTCATCATAAGTTACGTTCCTTTTGATAAGCATATAGCGATTTCCGGATTTTCGGCTAGAAATCAGATCAGAACGGTACGTACGATAATGTTTATCTTTAAACAGGTTAGCCAGTCCACGGGCAAGTGAATCTACTTTGGACTGAAATAACTGATCCGATATTAATGGAGAGGCCACATCCATCCGCACATCAAATACCGGTACTGAAGTAGCCAACAAACGTCCATTTTCATCATGAATAGACCCGCGCACAGCCTCTATGTTCTGGTATTTAACAGTGACTTCCCTGGCCTGAGCCCGCAGTTCATCTCCCTCGACAACCTGCAAATAAATGATTTTACCAATAACTGCAAGTCCTGCCATCAGCATGAGGAAATACAAAATGTAAACACGAAATAATATTTGTTTACGGTTTTCTTCCATTATTGGTCATTCTTAGGGTTCGCAAATATCTTTTTAGGTGGCTCCGTACTTTCTTTAATTCCTGTTCCTTTAAGTTTTCGCGCCACTTCAGACTGCTTACTTTCAAACATTAGGTTTGAATTGATCGTACGATATTCAAATCGTAATTCTTTAATATCTTTTTCCAGGTTATTCATTTCCCGGATTTTTTGCTGCGCATAGTAATTATTTGCGATATACAGTAAAGCTAAAAACATGAGAAACAACACATAAGGCAACGAAACTATTTTTTTTCCGTTATCCAGCACTGACCCGTCTAAGACAGCCTGCACGTAACGCCCTACCAGAGTACTACGTCTTTTCTTGCCTTCAGACGCCTCCTGACGATGCTTTACGCGATTGCCTTCTTTGCTCTTGTTTTTTTTATTCTTCTTTATCATTGTCAACCTTTTGTGCTATTCTGAGTTTTGCACTTCTTGCTCTTGGATTTCTTGCTATTTCCTCTTCCGCAGGTACAATTGGCTTTCTGTTGATTGCCTCAAAGGGTTTTTTAACATTTCCATAAAAATCCTTATCCAATGTACCTTCTAAGTTTCCGGCTCTTATCAAATTCTTCACCAGCCTGTCTTCCAGGGAATGATAAGAAATCACAACCAGTCTTCCACCTGGTTTCAAAGCATCCGGAACATCCATCAACATCTGTTTCAAAGCCTGCATTTCCTGATTCACTTCAATTCGAACAGCCTGAAACACTTTTGCAAGATATTTATGCTCACTATGCCTGGGAGCATATTTTTCCACCAGTTTTTTAAATTGCTCAATCGAACTTAACCGCTCCTCTTCTCTTGCTTTTACAATGCCTTTTGCCAATGCCTTTGCGTTTTTAATCTCTCCATAATTCTTCAGCACAAACATCAAATCGCCAGGGCTATAATCATTCACCAAATCCTCTCCTGTAAACTGTTGATCCGTATTCATCCTAAAATCCAAAGGCCCGTCATATCGTGTTGAAAAGCCTCGAGCAGGATCATCTATCTGATGAGATGAAATCCCAAGGTCTGCTAAGATCCCATCACATGGGAATGTCTGGTAATACTTCAGGTAGTTTTTCAGATACCTAAAGTTTCCCTTAACAAAAATCAGGCGCTCATCGTCAATCTGGTTTCCCCTGGCATCTTCATCCTGATCAAAGGCTATCAATTTACCACCTTCCAGTTTTTCAAGAATTTTTTGAGCATGCCCGCCACCACCATAAGTGACATCCACATAGGTTTTTCCGGGTTGTAGATTCAACCCTTCCACGCTCTCATCCAACAATACAGGATTATGATAATTCATTGTCATTCTGTTTTTCCTGCTTATCTCCCATTACTTCTTCAGCCAGATTTGCAAAATCTTCCGGCTCATCTGTCAGGAGGTTTTCATAAGTTGCTTTATCCCAAATCTCTACATGATCACCATAAGCAAACAAAACAACTTCATGCCCTACACCGGCATAATTCTTAAGCCCTTTGGGGATCAAAATCCTCCCGTTTCCATCCATAGATAAAGGTGTCGCTCCACGATAGAAATATCGCTGAAACTCCCTGTTCTTTTTATTGAACTTGTTCAACTTGCTAATTTCACCGACGATTGTATCCCACTCATTTTTTGGATATAAGGCAATACACTTTTCAAACCCCCGGTTAACAACAAATTGCTCATTTGCTTCCGGTGGCAATTGCTTTTTTAGCCCTGAAGGAATCATTATTCTTCCTTTAGAGTCTAACTTACAATAATATTCGCCAATGAGGTTTCCCATGGATTTTTTCTGTTTTGTCGATGTAAATATAATACAATTTATCCCACATTCTACCACTTTTTACCACATTGTTGATAACTTTTTACACTTCAAAACCACAGACTTAGCTAATAGAGCCAAATACAGGGAGTTTTAGAAATTTTTCCTGTTTATAATTCAACTTTAAAAAAATCATAACAAATTGTTATTGTTTTAATATGTATGTAAATTTGTCGCAATTTTGCTACGTATCATAGCAGAATATTTCATTTCTGTTTTGATATTATGTAAATTTGCAGTCAGGATAAATCAGAAAACAAGGGATGGAAAAACCAAAAGAACAAATAACAACGCGGCATTTCATTGATCTTGACAAAGTTATTGCTTCAAAAAGTGAAAAGCTGGCCAAAAATCTACCGCCTTTCATTCTGAATTATCTTAAACGAATCATTCACCAGGAAGAGATCAATGAGTTTTTATACGCCCACCGGCATAAATATGGACTGGATTTCGTTGCTGAAGTTATCAAATATTTTGATCTGGATATCCCGGTAACCGGGTGGGAAAACCTGCCGGAGACAGGCCGCTACGTGTTAGCATCAAATCATCCGCTGGGTGGTTTGGATGGAATAGCTTTAATGCACACGATCGGAAAAAAACGAAAAGACTTCGTTTTCCCGGTTAATGATCTTTTGTTATTTGTCCCCAATGTAAAGGACTTGTTTTTTCCTTTAAATAAACATGGCAAAAACACAGAAAATATCCGGCAATTTGATAATACGTTTGCTTCCGATCAGTTGATCCTGTATTTTCCGGCAGGATTAGTCTCCCGCAAGAAAAAGGGAATAATTAAAGACCCGCCATGGAAAAAAACCTTCCTTACCAAAGCCCGTGAACATAAACGGGATATTATACCATGTCATATCGGGGGAAGAAATTCCAACTTTTTTTATAATTTGGCCAACGTCAGAACGGCATTGGGGATCAAGTCCAATATAGAAATGCTTTATTTGCCCAATGAAATGTTTAAACAAACCAACCATACGGTTCCAATAACTTTTGGAAAACCGATCCCTATTGACTATTTTGACAGGAAAAAGAAAAAAGACATCGAATGGGCCGCTGAGCTTAGAGAGCAGGTTTACGCTCTGGGTAATAATAAGCCACTCCCCATCAACATATAAATTCAAGTCATTATGCAAGAAATCATCCAACCCATCGACAAGCAGCTCATAGAAAAGGAACTCACGGAAGATACCTTCGTTCGTAAGACCAACAACGGAAACAGGGAAATTTATATTTTAGATTACCATACGAGTCCGAATACGCTGCGCGAGATCGGTCGTCTGCGGGAACTGAGTTTTCGCGAGTCAGGGGGAGGAACAGGCAAAGACTGTGATCTTGATAATTATGATGTGAAAAAGACACCATTCAAACAACTAATTGTTTGGGACCCTGATGAACAAGAAATTGTAGGTGGATATCGGTTTTTAGAAGGCACAAAACTCGAAAAAGATGATAACGGAAACTTGTTAAGCCCGACTTCCAAGCTATTCAAATTTAGTGATACATTTATCGACAACTATTTACCTCATGTAATAGAACTTGGCCGATCCTTTGTACAGCCTGACTATCAACCACTATACAATATACGCAAAGGCATCTACTCATTGGATAATCTATGGGATGGTTTAGGTACACTTTTGGTTGACAATCCCGAAATATATTATTTCTTTGGTAAAATAACGATGTATCCGAGATTTAATATTACAGCCCGTGATTTGATCCTCTACTTTTTAGAAAAATACTTCCCGGATAATGAAGGATTAATGAAACCATACAACCCTGTGGAACTGGTAACTCCACAAGATGAGCTCGAACGGGTCTTTACCGGAAAAGATTTCAAGGAAGACTATAAACTTCTTGTAAAACATGTCCGTAATTACGGAGAAAATATTCCACCACTGGTCAATGCTTATATGAATTTATCATCAACCATGAAAACATTTGGCACCTCGGTTAATCCTGGCTTTGGCCGTGTTGAAGAAACCGGGATTTTAATTACGATTTCTGACATATACGAGCAAAAGAAAGAACGTCACGTATCTCAATACACGGGAACAAAAAAAGGATAAAATGCATATTAAAAGTGCCGAATTTGTAATCAGCAGCCCCGGAATTCAAAAATGCCCCGAGGCTGACCGTCCGGAGTATGCCTTCATAGGAAGGTCGAATGTGGGAAAATCCTCATTAATTAACAAATTGGCCAATCAGAAAAAACTGGCCAAAACCTCTTCTACACCCGGTAAAACCATCCTAATTAATCATTTTGCTATAAACGGCGAGAAGATGTATTGGGCAGACCTTCCCGGATTCGGATACGCCAAGCGTTCGAAAAAGATGATCAAGCAATTGCAAACAATGATTTATGGCTATTTGAAGCACCGGTCAAATTTATTGACAACTTTTGTTTTAATCGACAGCCGGCAAGAACCACAGGCAATCGACTTGAAATTTCTTGACTGGTGTGGCGCCAATCAAATTCCAATTGCCATCGTATTTACAAAAACAGACAAACTAAAACCGGGAATTATTAATAATAATGTAGAATCCTTCCGGAAAGTAATGCTTGAAAACTGGCAGGAACTTCCTCCTATGTTTCTTACTTCAGCTGCAACAGGTTATGGATTAGAAGAGATACTGGACTTTATGGATTACACCAATACATTTTATCAATCGCGTGCTTTTTGAGCAGGCTTATAATTGGATCTTTTCAGTATCTTTTGGCTATTCCTTTCCTGAAGAATGTCGCGCATTGTAACATCCGGATTTTCATCCATATATTTCTTTATCATTTTCCATCCCAGCCATTCGGCAATTCGCGGAGGAGCATCTTTTGAAATCGTACTGGTAAAGGGGCCATCATCAACAAAGTTTTTGATCTTTGGCCTGTCTTTGGAAAACAGCAACTCTTCATCAACAATCAAGCCCCATACAAAAACTTCGTATTCATTAATCCATTCTAATTGTTTATCCGTATATCGAATAATATATTTCGTTTCTTTATCAGGCATCAATGCCTCCATAAGATACAAAAGCTTGCCTTTTTCAACCATCAGATCAAGTAATGTCGGGTCTTCCGGAGGTTGAATATTGGTTTTTACAATTTTTTGACACACATCAGGAACAATTCGCTCCGGCACAAACCAGCGTGATTTGTACTTTGGCACTCCTACCCGGTCATAAAACTCCACTTCAGTACCCAAATACATATCCAATCCG
>JBNJGZ010000002.1:37912-44687 GCA_051748065.1 Bacteroidota bacterium | reverse complement strand
GCGGATTCTTCACCGCTTGCCACTATCGTCACTGAGCCATCAGGTCTGTTTTGAACATAACCTGTCACTCCCAAATTTTTGGCTTTTTCTCTTGCAGAAAAACGAAATCCGACACCTTGAACGCGCCCTCCTATCTTGATCTTGTATGTATGTTTCATCATTGATCTTTTTAAAAATAATATCACAAAAATATTGCCGAAACCATGAAATAAAATCTGAACCTGACTCCCGTACTGACCAGGCAAATTCCATTAAATTAACCTGAATTTTTGTAGTCTTTTGTTTCATTTAAGTTGTTCCATTTAACGAAAGAACTGGAGAAAGCTAAAAACTCAAAAAACTATTGAAAAGAGCTGCAATTTTTTTCAACCATTGTTTATTGGTTTTTGATTGTTCTTTTTTACGGTCATATTTGACATGAAAGTTTTGAAAGTCTCTGACCAATCCCTTTTGAATTTCTTTGGTATCCACATAATACCCTAAAGGTTTTTGGATTAGATCAGCTTCGAATTTATCCAGATCTTCTGTTTCGCCTTCCACTTCAATATAAACATGATTTTTATTTCCATTTTGAACGACTCCATTTATATTATTCCGAATAGCATAAATCTGCGTATAATAGAAAAAGTCGATAGCCTTTAGGTTTCCGGTAAGTATTATGTTGCGATGTTCTATCATTTATAAAACCCGTTTCATGTTAAACCAATTTCAATACCATTAAAAATTAAACTATTGTACTCAAATATAATATTTTATTTGTAATCTACAAAGTTTTTTCTTATTTTTTTTTATGAACTAATCAGACGCCGTTCAATTTTGTGTTTTATCTGTAATGGCTCGTAAACCCGCCAATTAAAGATTTCATCTTCGAATTCCGGGAAACACACTATTTCATCCAGGTCAGCCTGCAGGAATTCCCTGATAACATGTTCGCGAAAACTTAAGGCAAAGATATATCCTTCCGGTTCAATATCTTCTTTCCATTCCTGATAATAATCATCGTCGCCGGAATGAAAGTTCAAAACATTTTCCCCGATCAAAATAAATTTCTGAATTCCCTGTCTCGTCATAGGATCAATGAGATTATTTTTCAGGTACATGATATCGTTGTACAAAATATCATTCCATTCTCCTAATAATTCAATAATGCCAAATTGTTGCTCATAATTAACATAAAGCACTTTAGAGACTAACGTTGCAGAACCAAACAAATCCCATTGAGGGTGAATAAAATAATTGTAGATCGCGTGAGTAAACTCTATCTCACTATAAACCCGTCCATAAAACGGAGACTTGGGGTCTTCCGATGCAATGTAATAGTGTCGCCAGGAAAAAAAGGGTTCAATCAAATGCATAATGTAATCCTTGTGATTTGAGTTGATCTATTATAGCAGAAAAATTAATTAAGCTATTTTATTCAAAAGATATATCCTGTTTTTAATATAGCGTTTTTTGCCCTGCAATATTGTTAGGCGCTTATATCAAAAGATTAAGTCTTTATTAATCAATAGTTTTACAGGTTCTACCGGGTGTTACTTTTAATATTCTACTGTCATTTTAGTTGTATCAAAAGGCTCGATGTAAGCCGAGTCTGGGCCATACATATTGGTTGAATTATTAATCGTCACATTATACTCATATGTGTAATAATCGCCTCCCGGAGCTGCACAAACGAAAGTTGTATCATAATATTGACCATATCCGTGAATATATCCAGAAGGACAACAATCCACACATTGCTGTTGTCCGCCCTTTAAAAACCGGAAAACAATATGATCATCTTCATTATATGACGAGACATTGTTGATTTCTGTTTTAATATAGCCTTTACTTGCTATATCAAAAGACATATTTATTTGCTCCTTTTCTTCAAATACATCGGGGGCATATTCTTTGCGAAAAGTAATATGGGATTCTTTGCGAACCGTAATTCTATAATCTGAAGAACGTTCTTTCTCATATTTGAGTTGATAGGTCCCGCCGGATGATGATGTTGTTGAAACAAGTTTTTGATAACCGGCATTATAAACACTGGAAGAAACAGGTTTATGATCAAGAATAACAGTTGCACCCGGAACCCCATTTCCTGTATTGGTATTCTTCACTTTTCCCTCAACCGTTATGTTCTGTTCATCTTTTTCACAGGAATTGGAACCTAATAAAAGCAAGCAACAAAAGATTAATAAAAAATGTTTTTTCATAGGCCTGATTGGACATAATTCATACTTATATAACTTATGTTATTTGCATTTTGTTTTCCCTTTATACAAATATCATCATACAAACTATCCTACAAATATAAAACTCCCTGGCAATTTTTTTCGAAATATATGAGAATGATTAAAGGGGCTGTACAATTTGGCGATGATGCGAACTGAATGAACGAAGCGTCCCGATAGCTATCGGGATTAGCGAAAGAAGAGACGAAATAGAACCTCGGTAAGCGACTTAAAGGATTCAACGATTTAAATAAAAAGCCTGAAAAATGGTTTTCGCGCAAATTAAAACAAAAACATAGCAACATAAAAAAACCGGGCGATAAGCCCGGTTATTTGTTTTGTCCACAAATTTTATTCTCCAAGATAAGCTTTCAAAAGCTTGCTTCTGGACTTTTGTTTAAGTCTTCTGATTGCTTTTTCTTTAATCTGACGAACGCGTTCACGCGTAAGTTCAAATTCAGCGCCTATTTCTTCGAGTGTCATGCCATGATTTCGTCCAATCCCATAATAGTAAGTCACAACATCCCGTTCTTTTTCGGGCAAAGTAGCTAATGAACGCCGGATTTCTTTCACCAGAGATTCTTTCATCAGATCATCGTCAGCATCCGGAGAGTCATCATTAACAAAGACATCAATCATGCTGGTATCTTCGCCATCCACGAGCGGTGCATCCATGGAAACATGCCTTGATGAAATCTTCATTGCCGTATTCACTTTGTCTTCCGGTAATTCCATGGAAGTAGCAATTTCATCGGACAAAGGCGCACGTTCATATTTTTGCTCAAGCTTTGATTTTTGCTTGGCAATTTTATTAAGCGACCCCACCTGGTTTAGTGGCAAACGAACAATTCTTGATTGTTCTGCCAGGGCCTGAAGTATAGATTGGCGAATCCACCACACGGCATAAGAAATAAATTTAAATCCGCGCGTTTCATCAAATCGCTTCGCTGCTTTAATCAACCCAAGATTTCCTTCATTGATCAGGTCAGGAAGACTAAGTCCTTGATTTTGATATTGCTTTGCAACCGAAACCACAAAGCGAAGGTTAGCCTTTGTCAGTTTTTCCAGGGCAACCTGGTCGCCTTGCTTAATTCTTTTTGCAAGTTGAACCTCTTCTTCGGCTGTAATCAGCTCTTCCTTTCCGATATCCTGAAGATATTTGTCAAGTGATGCTGTTTCACGATTCGTAATGGATTTGGAAATCTTTAGTTGTCTCATGTTTCTCCTAAATGTTTAAGTGGCTGAAAATCAGAATATTATATAAATTTACTTGAGGGTACAAATATAAACATTATTTCAATACTTGTCAACCCTTTATTTTATCATTTTTATAAACCGAAACCATAATAGGCTTGCATCCCGTTTGGATAAACCCCTTTAATCAATACTCCACCTTCTTTTTCAGATAAAATATTTTTTAATTCTTTTGCTGACTTTACTCTTTCTTTATCAACATGTGTGATAATAAATCCTTCCCTGATGCCGGCTGATTTTAATTTTCCCGAACTAAGCTCTGTTACCTGAACACCATGGTCAATTCCTAATCTTTCCAGCTCTTCACCTTTGACATTTTCAAGGTTTGCTCCAAGCACAGAAGATATACTTAACTCGTCCGGTTCAAGTAATTTCGTTTCTCCTGTACGTCCTTGCAAGACAAGAGTTACACTTTTCTTCTTATTATTACGAATATAATTTATATCTACCTTATCTCCAGGATGATATTGTGCTATTAACTCCAATAAACGGCCGGAACTATTCACAGGAGTTCCGTCAACGGAGACAATGACATCTCCTTCTTCAAGTCCTCCTTTATCAGCAGCGCCATCATCCTCTACTCCGTCAATATATACTCCCCGCAGTTTATCTATATCTTCTTTTTCTGCCAATTTGCTATTAATATCCCGTATGGTTACACCGATGAATGCACGCTGAACCATTCCATATTTTTTAAGGTCATTAGCTACTTTTTCGGCTATGTTCACAGGTATAGCAAAAGAATACCCTGTATAAGACCCTGTGCTGGAAGCAATAGCAGCATTAATCCCTACTAACTCACCTTCCGTATTAACCAGGGCTCCACCGCTATTACCACGATTTACTGCAGCATCTGTCTGGATAAATGATTCTATAGATGAACGTTCTCCAAGAATATTAATATTCCTTGCTTTCGCACTAACAATCCCTGCTGTGACAGTACTGGTCAAATTAAAAGGATTACCAACGGCTAAAACCCATTCTCCAATACTCAACTCATCGGAATCTCCCATTTCAAGATTAGGCAAACTATCTTTATCAATTTTTATTAAAGCCAAATCCGTACTTGGATCCAGCCCCTCAATTTTAGCCTCAAACGTTCTCTTATCATTAAGCGTCACTTTGATTTCTTCGGCAGATTCCACCACATGGTTATTTGTTAAAATATATCCATCCGAGCTAATAATAACACCACTTCCACTTGCTCTCACGGGTACTTCACCATCACGTTGCCCGAAACCGAAAAATTGCTCATAAATTGTTGTGCGCCGTTTGCCTTTTGTTTTAATGTGCACAACAGCATGAACGGTTTTGTTGGCTGCAGAGCCAAAATCAGGACCTACAATTGTTTTGGAAGCATTATAAGAATTGTCTGTATTACTTGTTTGATATGTCGCAACGGCCTCACCGGATGTACTTCTATATTCAGGTTGATTGGATTGTTCCTGAGGCATAATTAACAAGTAATATAAACCAAGAGCTATAATTGCTCCTGCAAAGGCTGCTAAAATAGTTGATAAATACTTTTTCATAATTTATGTCTATTTTTAACAATTATTTGATTTAAAAGTTTTTACTTTTCTGAATTTTTTAATTGAACATCAAATATTATACCTTATTTTTCTTATTTTCGCATAAAACTCAACGTCATTCCATAGAAGCATGTTTCTATATGGCGTGTTAAAATTTGTTAAGGTAACTATTTTAATAATTTATCGTACAGCCTACTTGAAAAAACGGTTCTCTTACACAACAAACATAACAATACTGTTCTAAGAACCTTACTAAGACATTTTGTCAGTCTTTATGAAAAATAACTTTAAATATTATTTGGCTGGTTTACTCACCGGTATCCTTATTGGTATTGGGCTGTTTTTTATATTCCAAAGTGGCCAGGAAAAAAAATCCCCTCAATTTGTTCAAAAAGAAGAACCAAAAACAGAACCTGACAAAACACATGATAATGAGCCTTCAAATAAGAAGCCTCAAACAAATACAGAAAAGCAAAAAATCAAAGACACAATACCTGAGCAAAAAACAGACTCTATTGAAACCGCCAGCTCTCAAGCTACCGATACTCTAAACGAACCGCAGGATACAAGCAAAAAATCGTTAAATAAAGATACTACCCAATATTTAAAAGATAGCCTGTCACAAAATCAAAATAATGATATTGTCATAATGGAAGACCAACTCATTGATAAACAAACCGTGGCGATCAATTTCAGCCAAACCGGTGACAATCAAAAAACATCAAAAAATCTTGACTCTCTACTTATTGATGATCAAACAAAAGATAGTAAGGAATTAGATTCAATAACGATTGAATATTGGAAATCCCCGATTAATTACAAGGGTTACCGTAGAATATATAACAGGCTTATTATTTTCGGATTCACGCCAAAAGATTCCATAGAAATTTTTTGGCGTAAGAAACAGCTTTTTATGCAGCTCCGGGACAAAATCTTTCCTTTAGATGAAACAAATAATTTCAGATCGATCTGGTTTAACCAATAATTTTATGTTTTATCCGGCGTTTTTAGAATATTTTACTACAAACACAAAATCAATAAATCAGTAATATGCACTTTTGGAAATTCCACGGAAACGGCAATGATTTTGTCATGATAGACAACCGGAAAGGCGACTTTGATGATAATTCCAGGCATATCCGTAAGCTGAGTGATCGTCATTTTGGCATAGGCGCTGACGGACTGATCACTATCGGGGCTTCGGAAAAATACGATTTTTCCATGCAATACTATAATGCTGATGGCAAAGAAGGAACGATGTGCGGTAATGGCGGCAGATGTATCGTTGCTTTCGCTCACATGTTGCATATTTTCAATGGAAATAAGACTTGTTTCGATGCAATAGATGGTATTCATCAGGGTAAAGTTCTCCGGAATTCAGGCGCTGAATGGAACATCGCTCTCCAAATGAATAATGTAAATAATGCCACGAAACAATTTAATGATACAGGCTCTCCGCATCATATAGAATATGTTACAAACCTTCCGGATATCGATGTTTTCTCGCGTGGACAAGATATCCGCAACAGTTCTCAATACAGAGATATTGGAGGGGCTAATGTAAATTTTCTGGAAGAGAGGGACGGTATTCTCAACATTCGTACTTTTGAACGCGGTGTGGAAGATGAAACCTTATCTTGTGGGACGGGAAGTGTAGCAGCCGCATTGGCCTTCGCAATAAAAAACAAGATCGAAACCGGTCCGGTAGAAATAAGGACTTTGGGGGGTAGTTTGCAAATTGACTTCAAAAGAACCGATCAAAAGTTTACC
>JBNJGZ010000002.1:0-37812 GCA_051748065.1 Bacteroidota bacterium | reverse complement strand
AAGCCCTTCAACTAATTGAACAATATGCATTTCACTCGTTATGGCTTCAACAGATTTATGCAAATATTCAGGCAGACAACTCAATTAGCATAGAGCTGTTTAAAAAAGCAGGATTTAAGCATAACGGAATTAAGAAAGCGTGGATAAAAACACCAAAGAATTTTTTGGATGAATTTTTTATGCAAAAATTAAACCCTGAATATCATGGCTAAAAAGAAAAACCGGTACATATTCATTCTCCTTTTGCTCATCATAATTGCCATAGGTATTTTTATCTATGCAAAATACAAGTCCGTATTTACAAAACCTGCCGCCCCTGAACGTACGCAGACAGTATCTGTATTTATCCCTTCCGATGCCAATTATGAGACGTTAACGGACAGCATTTTTAAACACCAGCTTGTAGCGGATAGTATACTTTTCCAAAAAGTAGCCAGGTACAAAGAGCTCCCCAAAAATGTTCACGGCGGACATTATCAGATTGCTCCGGATATCACAATAAACCAACTTATAAACAAATTTTCCGGTGGACTGCAGACTCCCGTACATGTGACTTTCAACAACATACGGAACATAAAGGAGTTTGCAGGTAGTGTAGGGAAACAACTTGAAATTGACTCGGCCAGAATAATGCACCTTCTACACAGCAAAGAAATACTTAACCTGCTTAATACCCAGGAAAGAAAACTGCTCGGCTATTTTATTCCAAACACTTATGAGTTTTATTGGAATGTATCAGCAAAACCTTTTTTCAAGCGTATGAAAAAGGAGCATGAACGTTTCTGGAATTCCAAACGAAAAGCTCAGGCTCAGGCCATAGGTCTTACGCCTCATGAAGTAGCTACACTTGCTTCGATTGTTCAGGAAGAGACCAACCTAACTTCAGAGATGGACAAAATTGCCGGAGTATATATCAACCGCCTAAATCGTGGAATGCTTCTGCAAGCAGACCCCACATTAAAATATGCACTAGGGGATTGGAGTATCCGGCGGGTTTTGAATAAACACAAAACTATAGAATCCCCATACAACACCTACAAATACAAAGGTTTACCTCCAGGCCCGATTTGCATGCCCGAATCAACTACTATAGATCAGGTTTTAAATTATCAAGACCATGATTACCTCTATTTTGTTGCCAGCCCAGATATACCTGGATTTCACAGTTTTTCAGAAACACTACGGGAACACAACAAAAAAGCCAATAAATACAGAAGGTATCTAAATCAAAACAGAATATACCAATAATACCGGTTTGATTTTTTTATCATATTTAAAATGACCCAATTGAAAAGCTAAATATTGTTATCTTGTCAAATTATTCCATTAAATATAAAACTCCCGGAAAAATAGTTTTATGTATTTTTCTGTTAATACTCACCACTTACCCGGTTTTTGGCAAAACTTTTTCGCCTGACAGCTTAAATAAAAAACGTTTAACAAAGGTATTAATAGCACAAGGTGCAATGTATGGTGGCTCTCTCGTTGGACTTGAAGCATTATGGTACAGTAATTATTCGCGCTCATCTTTTCATTTTTTCAATGACAATCAGGAATGGCTTCAGGTTGACAAGGCCGGACATGCCATTACAGGTTATACGCTAAGTCAGCTCTCAAAAGACACTTATTTATGGAGTGGCATGAACCATAAAAAAGCTACTATTATGGGGAGCCTGGCAGGTTTTAGTTATCTCACAGTTATTGAAATTTTAGATGGATTTAGCACCAATTGGGGAGCTTCCCCCGGTGATCTGGCTGCCAACCTGGCCGGAAGCGGCCTCTTTTTAGCCCAGGAGCTGGCCTGGCAAGAACAAAAAATCCAAATGAAATGGTCTTTTCATACGACCCAATATGCAAATAAAAACCCTTCGCTATTGGGAAATTCTCTTCCCACAAAAATGCTCAAAGACTATAACGGTCAAACGACCTGGCTGTCATTCCATCCGATGCTTAACAAAGAAAACTCTATCATTCCCCACTGGCTTAATATTGCAGCAGGCTATAGCGCTAACGGCATGCTGAATGCAACTGAAAACAAAGCCCCCTGGCAGAATACAGATAGATACCGCCAATATCTGATTTCGTTGGATATTAATTGGAGAAAAATCCCAACTAATTCAAAAACGCTTAAATTTGTCTTCAAAACATTGAGCTTTATAAAAGTTCCTTTTCCCGCAATTGAACTTTCTGAAAAAGGAATTAAAGCTCATGGATTATATTACTAAAATAATTGATTATGAATGCATTTAAAGCCTACGACATACGCGGTGTCTATAATGTAGATTTCAATAAAGAAGATGTTTACCGTATAGGTTTTTATTTGCCTGCATTAATGCAAGCAGATAAAATTCTTGTCGGCAGAGATATAAGACATTCATCCCCGGAAATATTCCAGGCTCTGACCAGCGGAATAATAGACCAGGGTTGTGATGTATATGATGCCGGAATAACAACCACGCCCATGGTCTATTATCTAACAGCCAATGATGACTTTGATGCATCTGTTATGATCACGGCCTCCCATAACGACAAGGAATATAACGGCCTTAAAATTAGCGGTTCCAAAGCAACGCCAATCGGCTACGATAGCGGGCTGGCTGAACTCGAGCAAATGACCGCCAAAACGCCACAAATAACTAAAACCCGTGGAAAAATAATAGACCATAACCGCAAAGACATATACAAGCAATTTTTAAATCAATACAAAAAAGATTATTCAGGTTTAAATCTCGCTGTTGATTGCTCAAACGGAGTAGCAGGACTTTTAGCAGAATATATTTTCGGAAAAGATATTCATTATTTAAACCTTGAAATGAATGGTGACTTTCCCGGACATTCACCTAACCCTTTAGTGGAAAGAAATGTAGAGTCCTTAAAGCAAGTAGTCAGGGAAAACGATCTGGATTTGGGAGTTATTTTTGACGGTGATGCTGACCGTGTAATGTTCGTAGATGAAAAGGGCCAATTTATCCGTCCGGATTTAATAATTGCTTTAATGGGCGACTATTTTCTTAAAGACAAAGCAAATGAAAAAGTGCTTTTCGACATTCGAAGTTCACGAGTCGTAAAAGAGCATCTGGAAAAATTAGGTGCAGAAACCTATATGTGGCGCGTAGGACGGGCATATGCAGCGCGGAAACTTAAAGATATCAATGGACTGTTTGGCGGAGAATTAGCCGGACATTATTATTTCCGCGATTTCTTTTATTCGGACTCAGGCATGCTTTCCGCTATGATTGTTCTTAATGTTATGCTGGAATTAAAACAAAAAGGCATTACTATTTCCGAATACTTCTCTAAAATTAATTACCTCAGCAATTCCGGTGAAATTAATTTTAAGATCAACCAGAAAAAGGAAGCCATGGAGGCCTTGAAGAATTATTTTTCCAGCCAGGAAGAATTAGAAGCGCTCTATGATTTTGATGGCTACCGTCTGGAGTTTAAAAATTGGTGGTTCAACGTCAGGCCATCAAATACAGAACCTTACCTTCGGTTTATTGCAGAAGCAGACTCTAAGGAAAAACTTAAACAGGTTATCAATAAAACACAAAGCATTATCAATCAAATCAAAGATAAAGAAACATCCCAATAACCTTAAAGCCTGTTGAAAAATATGGCCACCGGGATAAAGATTACAGCGCAAAACTTGCATTAAGCTATTATATAGTTCCCTGATATGAATAAAAAGACAAAACAAATTTCATTTTTGCTAAAAAGGAGCATGTGGATTATCGGTTTCCTTTTAATAAGCCCGTGCATGCTGTTTCCCCAGGACTGGAATGAAAAATTTGAGTGGTGGAATAACAAACATAATTGGGATGGGGTAACACCCTGGCATCATTATATCGGATTGTCAACTGCTTATATGGGACCCAATGCATTACCCGTTCCCGAAATCCAGGACGCATCATTAGCAAAAGTGCCCGAATTTAACTATTCCAATAATTATTTTTTTCAAAAAGGGGATCACACGGTAGATGCCAATATTAAATTTATTTATCCTTTTGAGCGTGTTCAATTATCAGCGTGGATTGTACCACTGGAGTATTTTCATATAACAGATACATTAATCCGCGATAAACGAGCTATTCGTTACAAAAACCCGGAAGGAACAGCATCCGGCGACCTATACATGGGAACACATGTAAAGATCACAGATAATTCCAAATGGCCGGATATTGTGTTAGGGTTTGTTTTCCGGACAGCATCAGGATCAAAGCTTTCCATGGCAAGATATACGGATATGCCGGGATATTATTTTGATCTTTCCGTAGGACATACATTTCAGTTGGATCATAAAACTCTTAAGAAAATACGCTTGTATGGCATGAGTGGTTTTTATGTATACCAAACCTATGATCTGACCCACAATCAAAACGATGCTGTTTTATACGGATTAGGCGCCAATTTGCACTTTGAGAGATTTTCCATCACAAACCAGTTAGGAGGATATTATGGCTATTTAGACATTGGAGATCACCCCATGGTGTATCGTTTTAAGATTAAACTAAAACAACAACATTTTGACTGGTTTCTCCGTTATCAATACGGCATCAATGATTACCCGTACCATTCAACAGGTTTAGGATTTACATGGAAGATACCGGGAATTGGGATTCAAAAAAAATAAAAAAATATGAAGAAAATAATCATAGTCTCCATTGCGATATTTGCACTTGCATCCTGCACAAATCAGGAAGAAAAAGCCAAAGAAAGTTTTCGTCAGGGGCTCAAACACCTTGAAAATAATCAATACGATGCTGCATTATCCAAAATTAATGAAGCTATTGAATATAAAGATGATGATCCGCGGTTTTTCTTTTACCGCGGCAATATTTACCTGAATAAGAAAAACTACCCAAAAGCGATTCAGGAATATGAGCAGGCTATCAAAATTGACTCCACCTATGCAGATGCCTGGCTAAATAAGGGAAATGCCATATTTTACAAAACAGGAAATAAGGATACGGCTTGTCCTTACTGGTTAAAAGCTCATAAGCACGGGCAGAAAAACCTCATCAATAAAATTAAAAGTTGTTCTGGTTTTGAAATGGATATGGTACGCTAAACATTAAAGCGAATATGCAATATATCGCCATCTTTAACCACATATTTCTTTCCTTCTATATGAGCTTTTCCTTTATCGCGACAAGCTTGTTCAGACTTTAGCGTAACAAAGTCTTCATATTTGATAACCTCTGCCCGGATAAATCCCCGTTGCAGATCGCTATGAATAACGCCTGCAGCTTCCGGAGCTGTCATTCCGTTTTTGATAGTCCATGCCCGGATTTCATCCGGTCCGATCGTAAAGAAAGTTTTCAGGTCGAGCAATTTATATGCAGAGCGAATAAGCCGATTTATTCCGGGTTCTGTAAGTCCGGAATCTTCTAAAAAAGCATTCCTGTCATCCTGATTGTCGAGCTCGGCAATATCAGACTCCAAAGCAGCAGCGATTATCATCATCTCAGCATCTTCATCTTTAATCGCTTCCTGCACCTGTTCCACATATTTGTTCCCTGAGACAGCCGAGTCTTCATCTACATTACAGACGTACAGAACCGGTTTTTCGGTAACAAGATCCAGTTCTTTAACATGTTTTTTGTCCTCTTCCTTAATATCTAAAGTTCTTGCAGGCTGCAAGTTTTCAAAATGGTCTTTATATTTCTTCAAAACCTCTAAGGCTTCTTTAGCTTCCTTCTCCCCGCTTTTGGCTTTTTTTTCCATGCGGGCGATTTTATTTTCCACCATATAAAGATCTTGCGCCTGAAGCTCAATATCAATGCTTTCTTTATCCCTAACCGGATCGATTGTTTCATCCACATGGGGGATGCTCTCATCATCAAAACATCGCAAAACATGGATTATTGCATCCGTCCGCCGGATATCCGAGACAAATTTATTTCCTTCTTTGCCTCCCCCTTTCTTGATACCCGGAATATCAACAATATCAACCGTGACCGGAATAACTTTCTCAGTAGGTTGATATTTTTCCAACTCATAAAGTCTGGGGTCCGGAACATTAAACATTCCAATATTTGCCTTTTGGGCTTTTGTTCCTACTCCGGCTTCCGCTCGTTTTGACGATAAACAATTAAACAATGTAGTCTTTCCTACATCAGAAAGCCCGACAATACCGCATCTTAGTGACATAAACCTTTATTTTTGAAGGATGCAAAGGTAAGGAATATTCACTATTAACAGGAAGAATTTTTACCGGAAAACAATCAATTACTGATTTCCATATAGGCCGGAAAATATTTATTCTCAAGTAGGCGCTTGTTTATTCTCATCTGAACTTGCAACGAGGCGACCACCACGAACAGTTGCTCCTATTGTTAAGGCTGCACTAATTACGACAATATTCTTTACAATGTACTGCCCTTCCAGGGTCAGACCATAAGGGATTTGGGTGAAAACTTCTCCCGGGAAAATGAATACAGGAGTAATGGTTCCGGCCATTTGCAAAAACAATAAAGCCAGGGTTTCCCGAAGATAAATCTTAAAAATCAAACCTATACCTATCAGGGATTCCCATATTGCTAACGTATAAATTATAAATTCTTCTTTTAACAACCCAAGGGTTAAAGTATCTATCGTTCGAATAGCTAAACCCTGAGCAGGACTTAATCCGGGAAAAAATTTCAATACTCCAAACCACAAAAAAACTATTCCTAAACTGATTCGTAAAAAAGGAATACTCCAACGAGCCATCCAGTTGGTAATTGGCTCATCATATCTGTTTATAATATCTTCTCTTTTGATCATACTACGTTTTATTTATCTGTTAATTTATAAACAGTCTTAATTGTGTTTTGTTTATCTTTTGGTTCGTTTTTTTAAACATTTTTTATGGGCATAGGATTTTTAGAACACCTCCACTAAACATTTTACAATCAGCATCATAAAGAAGTTTGAGAGTCGTTTCAGCGAAGCATTAAAAAATCCAGGAAGCCACTATCTTGATTTTTCCAAAAGATTGGTCGGCTGTAATTGTCTTGGCGTAACCCACTTTCCTTGTATGTTTGACCGTGGAATTGGTTCTCCTTTTTTATCAAGAAAATTACCCTGGTCATCTCTGAGGATAAACACACAGTTTCCGTTTTTCACACTATCTATTACGGCTTGTAATAGTACAGATTGAGAAGTATCCTTCAGTGCAGTCCCGATCTTTAAGCCTACATGATTATTGTGAATATCCATAATTGTGGCTATGGAATCATGAAAACAATCCGAATTTTTCAGGCTTGTTGAGAAATCTCTCATGTTTGCAATCTCGTGAGCACAGCCAAGTTTACAGGCTTTTTTTCCGGAAAACCGGCTCGATAAAAGAGCCATCCAAAAGGTATGGCGCATAGCATCTGTTATTCCATCGCAGCGTATGGAATCGGTATAAGAAAGCTGCATCAAACTATCTGAAACCTCACGAGCACGCATACTTAAATGAAAGGCCTCTTTGGCAACAAAAGGATGCGTCAAAGCCCAGATTCTCTCCTGATGCGAAACGTTAAAAAACTGTCTTAAAAGACTCTGTGAATGACCAATATCAATATTCATCAAAAAGCATAAAACTGTAAGTACAATAATTTTTTTCATATATCGAAGAAATATAATGTAAAAATAGTAATTTTGGTAAAATCAAACAATGCGGATCAGCACAAACCATATTATGACATGATACTGCAATCCCAACAAAGCATCACTAAACAAAATCAATTGAACAAAATAATTATTTAGTTACCTATGAAAATGCATATTACACGAAAAGAACGATTTAATGCTGCTCACAGATTGTATCGCGAGGACTATTCCGAAGAAAAAAATCTGGAAGTTTTTGGTAAATGCAGCAATCCCAATTGGCATGGCCATAATTACGATCTTTATGTTACTGTAGCAGGTGAAGTAAATCCTGAAACAGGTTTTGTGATCAACCTGAAACAATTAAGCAAAATTATCCGTGAGTATGTGATTAATAAGCTTGATCATAAAAACATCAACTTAGAGGTTGATTTTATGCAGGGAAAATTAGCCTCAACGGAAAATATAGCCATTGCTATCTGGAACGAATTAGAAAAACCTGTTAAAGAGTTGGATGCAGAACTATACAGCATCAAAATTTATGAAACCGAAAATAATTTTGTAGAATATTTCGGAGAATAATACTTTTGACCCTTCAAATAACAAAAAATATATGGACAAAAATCAACATCCCAAACACGATCATCCGTATTATGATCCCGATGACTCGAACAATATCGGTGGTTATGAACGCATTGAACATTATAACCCGGAACGCATAGAGAAATTAATGCCCCACTACAAAGAAATTTTAGGGCTTATTGGTGAAAATCCGGAACGTGAAGGTCTTTTGGATACACCAAAACGAGTTGCAAAAGCTATGCAATATCTCACACATGGTTATGATCTTGATCCCGAAAGAATATTAAAATCGGCCATGTTTCAGGAGGAATACAAACAAATGGTTGTTGTAAAAGATATAGAAATCTATTCGTTGTGTGAGCATCACATGATCCCTTTTATTGGAAAAGCGCACGTAGCCTATATTCCAAATGGATATATCGTAGGATTGAGTAAAATTCCACGTGTTGTTGATGCTTATGCACGCCGGCTTCAGGTACAGGAACGATTAACAATGCAAATCAAAGAAGCAATCCAAAACACACTTAAGCCTTTAGGAGTAGCTGTGGTTATAGAGGCACGACACCTTTGCATGGCAATGCGCGGTATTCAGAAACAAAACAGCGTAACGACAACTTCTGATTTTACCGGAGCTTTTACTATTGATAAAACAAGACAAGAATTCCTTCACCTTATTGATGCGGATTTATCGTAACAGTCTTTTTGTCTAATTTTACAGCAGGTGCATGACATGGCATCTTTTTTGATAACAAATTCGGTTGTTAAACGTTAAGCAACATAAGAAATATTTTAAGAAATATGTTAGAACAAAGAAATAATAATACAGGGATTTTTGCCGGTCAGCGTGGAGCTACAGCCGGATCAGGCTCCATAACCATAGATGCGGAAACAGCGCGCATTTTCATATCTAAAGTTTTCTCGTGGATGGCTATTGGTTTGGCAATAACATCTTTTGTAGCCTGGGCATTTGCATCCAGCGAACAATTAATCGGATTGCTGATTTCAGAATCCGGAATGAATTTGATGGGATATGTTGTTATGTTCGCTCCTTTTGCTTTGGTTTTACTTATGTCATTCCGGTTTGAAAAAATGTCTTCGGGAACAATTACTTTGCTCTTCGGTGGCTTTTCAATACTAATGGGCATGAGCTTGAGCTTTATATTGCTCGTTTTCACAGCCTCTTCCGTATTTCAGACTTTTGCAGTTACTGCAGGTATGTTTGGAACGATGGCCATAATTGGATATACAACCAAAACAGACCTTTCCAAATTCGGTGCCTATTTATACATGGCACTAATCGGGCTTATCCTGGCAAGTGTCATTAACTGGTTTATGCAAAGTTCAACAATGGAATATATCATTAGCTTTGCCGGTGTTTTGATCTTTACAGGCCTTACTGCTTATGACACACAAAAGCTCAAACGGATCGGCAGCAATTCCGAAGCCTATGGACAGGAAAGAACCAACAAACTTGTGATAATGGGAGCTCTAACTCTTTATCTCGACTTTATTAATTTGTTCCTGTTTCTGTTAAGGTTCCTTGGTGATAGACGATAACTTGAAATTATAGTTTTACCAACTCATTAATAAGCTTATCAAAGGATATAAAAATAAAAAATAAACAATATGAACGCATACGTATTTCCCGGGCAAGGCGCTCAATATGTTGGCATGGGCAAAGACCTGTATGACAACTTTGAAGAAGCCAAAGCACTGTTTGAAAAAGCCAATGACATTCTGGGGTTTCGCATTACAGATTTAATGTTCGAAGGCACCGACGAAGATTTGCGTCAAACCAATGTAACTCAACCGGCTATCTTTTTACATTCGGTAATTCTGGCCAAAATGATGAAAGATCAATTTAAGCCGGATATGGTTGCAGGCCACTCGCTGGGCGAATTTTCCGCACTTGTAGCTGCTAATTCCCTTTCGTTTGAAGACGGGCTCAAACTCGTACACAAAAGGGCACTGGCCATGCAAAAAGCATGTGAGACAGAACCTTCAACCATGGCTGCTATTGTTGGCCTGGATGATGAAACAGTGGAAAACGTGCTTAAAGATATTGAGGAAGTCGTCGTTCCGGCTAATTACAATACCACCGGACAACTGGTTATCTCCGGTTCTATGAAAGGGATTGATGTTGCTTGTGAAAAATTAAAAGAAGCTGGTGCCAAAAGAGCTTTGCCACTTAACGTAGGAGGAGCTTTTCACTCGCCACTTATGGAGCCGGCTCGTGAGGAATTGGCAAAAGCAATCGCTGACACTCAAATTAACAAGCCGGTTTGTCCTATCTATCAGAATGTAACAGCAAAAGCTGAAACAGAACCGGAAACAATAAAAGAAAACCTTGTGCAACAGCTTACTTCTCCCGTCAAATGGACGCAAATAATGCAAAATATGATTGCCGATGGCATGACCTCATACACAGAGGTTGGACCCGGAAAAGTATTGCAGGGTTTGATTAAAAAAATAGACCGTAAAATGCCGGCACAAAGTGCTGATATTTAATATACCAAGATTTAACTTTGAGAAGCCGCCCTAAATGGTGCGGCTTTTTCTTTTTATAGCAAAACAGGCAACCTCAGAAAATTAATGTAAATTTGACATCTGCTAAACAAAAAGTTTGTTAAACCAGCACGGTTGCAAAAACCGTATAGAAAAAACAATCACAGTTAAGATACTATGCCTAAAGCGTATACCTTTAAGAAAATAAACTAATTCTATGAACTGGATGGAATGGATCGGTTATGCCGCATCAGCATTTATATTATTGTCAATGCTGATGACCTCAATCGTAAAGCTTCGATTTATAAATCTCATCGGGTCTCTGCTCTTCGTTGTTTATGGTTTGTTGATTGAAGCATATCCTGTAGCATTCATGAATTTTTTCATTGCCATTGTCAATATTTATTATATCATTCAGATCCGTGCCGTAAATAAAGATGATTTCTCTATTCTGGAAGTCAGGCCGGACAGTGAATATGTCAGGGAATTCCTGAATTTTTATAAAGAAGATATCAAAAAATTTATCCCTCAGTTTTCTCTTGAAAAAGCTACCGTTGATGAATGCTGGCTGCTACTTAAAGACATGAAAGTTGCCGGAATTTTTATGGGCCGCAAAACTGATCAAAACACCCTCTTTATCGATCTTGATTATATTCTGAAACAATACCGTGATTTCCGGATCGGAACTTTTCTTTATAAATACAACCAGGACTTCTTTTTAAACAAAGGGATACGACAACTAAAAGTAATCCCTGCCAGCCATCAACACAATCATTATCTCAAAAAAATGGGTTTTCAATATAAAAATGGATATTATGAACGTTCTATCAAATAAAACAACTATCATGTATAAAATTTGCAGCTTCATTATCCTGTTTTTCGTGTTAATCTCTTGCAATAATGAAAAAGGATTTGTACATATTGAAGGCAAACAACCTTTGGTAAAAAACAAGAAAGTTTATCTGATCAAAACAAAATATGCTCAGGGTCACGAGGAGTTTCACAAAGCAATAGACTCTGCTTTTGCTGACAAAAAAGGGCATTATATTCTTGATATTGATATTCAGGAAAGCGATTTTTATCAGTTACGCGACAATCAAGGAAACTTATTGTGGGGAAATGACTTATTTCTTCAGCCCGGCGATAGCATTAATTTATCAGAAACAAAACTAACGGCAAATTCCCCGGAAGCTACTGAAGTCAACGAATTCCCCCAGGAATTGAACGAAGAATTTCCCCGGAAATCACATGAATGGATAACTATGCCTCCGGATGAATTTCTCAATACAGTATCAGAGCATTTTTCTAAAATGAAGTCATATACGCAAGCTTACTTTTCAGCTCTTGAAGTTCCAGAAATCGTATTGGATCGCTACAAAAAGGAAGTTGAATTAAAAAAGCTGAACATCAAATTAAATTACCTGCAACATCATAACCTATATGCTTATGGCGAGTGGCATCCGATGCCACTAGACTCCATGAAATTTGATATGCCGGTAAAAAAATTATTAAAAGATACTTCATGGTATTATTTAGAGGATTATCAAAGACTGATTAGAAAGTACACAACAGCTCAGTATCATTCTCATTTTTTTAATCCTTTGGATGCGAATGCCGATAAAAGGGGATTAATGACCCGTAAAGCAATGATAGACACCATGTTTACAGGAATTCAAAAAGATATAGCCCTGGCAACTTTAACCAATGACTTTTGGCGTTATTTGCCAGCCATGCAGGATAAATTTTTTGAAGATATCGAAAATATATTAAACTATTTTAAAGAGACGAAAAGCTCGGAACAATTCTTCAATTATTACAAGAAAATCTATCAGGATTACAAACGTATCGAACCCGGAAATCCTGCTCCCAATTTCACATTGAAAGACACGAGTGGTCAGGAAATTTCCCTTAATCAGTTTTATGGTGACTACATCTACATCACATTCTGGAATACAATGAACAATGTTTTCACTTCCAATCTGGATGCTTATCGTTCTCTTTTAAAAGATTTTCAGTCTTATGATAATTTATCTATGATATTTATAGCGCTTCAGCCTCGTGAAAAACCAGCGCAAAAAGCCTGGGAATACTTTTTAGAAAACTATCCCTTTGGAAAAAATCATTTAATTGCCCCGGGACAAATGGATAACGAAGAAATAGAACCTTACCTGATAGAAGCAATCCCTACTCATGTATTAATTGATCCTGACGGTAACATAATAACTCCCAGAGCACCGGGCCCGGAAGATATTATGCAGACCATCGAAAAGATCATGGCCAATCAAATACAAATCAGTACTTCGAATTAAGATAGCTATAATTGGCTATTATAAAAATTTCCGGATTTCTCAAATAGTTTTTTTGACTGCGGGTGCTGCTGGAAATGCTTTAGGGCAGAAAGATATTTTGTATTATGCAAATCAGTACCAATAAAGCTGTACATATTATTCTCCAGTAACCATTCAGCATTCTTTTTTACTTCATTTCCATAATATCCGGTAAGAGATAACAGGTTTAACTGAAGATAAACTGATCTGTCGATCAATTCATGATATCGTTCTTTTTTGCCAGACCAAAAAAGATATCGTTCGGCATGAGCCAAAATCACCTTATAACCTGCTATTTGTATATCAAATATTACATGGTTCAGATTTACCGGTTCCATGATATAGGACATTTCAACTAAAATATATCCACCTCCCATAGTCAGCAAATCATTGGCTTTTAATTTTTCCTGAAACCCATCATCCAGAAGATATTCTGCAGCAGCTTCTAACTTTACAGGTATTCCGGCTTTTGCGACGGCTTCTCTCACATATTCCAAACCTTTTGATATACTATCCCTGTCATTCTGATACAAATCATTCATGATATGCGGTGTCGTGATCAATTTAGAAAAACCTAAATCGTGAAGGCCGCGAATCATCTCCAAAGCTTCATCCAGGGACTGCACACCATCATCAATCCCAGGAATAAGGTGAGAATGCATATCCGTAACAACAGCGGAAAAATCAAAAGGTTCATCTATTTCAGAGGAACCAAAGAAACGTTTGAAAATATTCATTAGTTTACTTAGCGATTGTCATACTGGTCTTTATAATAATTTTGATATGCGCCGCTGGTTACATCCTTCAGCCACTGTTCATTCTCCAGATACCAATCAACAGTGTTTCGTAATCCCTGCTCAAAATCTACCGACGGCTTCCATCCCAATTCCTGTTGTATTTTGGAACTATCAATAGCATAACGCATATCATGTCCGGCACGGTCTTTTACAAATGTAATCAATTTTGAGGAGGATCCTTTTTCCCTGCCCAGTTTTTCATCCATGATATCGCACAGCAAACGGATCAGATCTATATTTTTCCATTCATTATTTCCACCAATATTATATGTCTCCCCTACTCTTCCTTTATGAAAAATAAGATCAATGGCAACCGCATGATCATTAACCCATAACCAGTCACGGACATTTTCGCCTTTACCATAGACCGGAATGGGTTTGTTGTTTTTTATATTATTGATAGCCAACGGAATAAGCTTTTCAGGAAACTGATAAGCTCCATAGTTGTTCGAGCAATTGGAAATCACGGCCGGTAGATTAAAAGTATGCTGATAAGCTCTTACCAGATGGTCTGAACTAGCTTTAGATGCTGAATAGGGACTCCGGGGGTCATAGGCAGTATCTTCAGTAAAAAAACCTGTTTCACCCAACGAGCCATAAACTTCATCCGTAGAAATATGATAAAACAATTTTTCAGCAAAATTATCATGCCATATATGCCTGAATGCATTTAACAAATTTACTGTTCCGTTAATATTGGTATAAATGAACGCATTCGGATTACTTATGGAACGGTCTACGTGGGACTCAGCCGCAAGATGAATAACCCCGTCAAACTTGTAATCTTCAAATAGTTTCATTATAAACTTTTCGTCCACAATATCACCTTTAATAAAAGTATAATTGGGTTTATCCTCAATATCCGTCAGATTTTTGAGATTCCCCGCATAGGTTAATTTATCCAGGTTATAAATATGATACTGCGGATATTTAGTAACCATTCTGCGCACTACATGGGAACCAATAAATCCGGCTCCGCCCGTGATTAAGATTTTTTTTGTCATAATATTATTCTTCTGTATTTTTTCCTGCTAAAGCTTTTTCCCAGTTCCAGGCTGTTCGCATCATATCTTCCAAATCTTTTTCAGCTTTCCAACCCAACTCCTTATTGGCAAAACTTGTATCCGCCCACACCTGTTCTACATCTCCGGGTCTTCTATCAACAATTTTATATTGTAAAGGTTGTTGTGCAACTTTCTCAAAAGCTTTCACGACTTCCAGCACGGAATATCCATTCCCGGTACCCAAATTAAAGACCTCAGGATTTGTTTTATGCTGATTATTGATCATCCGGTCAACAGCTACAACATGAGCTTTTGCCAGATCCACCACATGGATATAATCTCTTATCGCAGTGCCATCCGGAGTATCATAATCCTCCCCGAAAACATTTAGTTGCCTGCGAATACCAATAGCGGTTTGAGTAATAAAAGGCACCAAATTATCGGGAACGCCCAGCGGCAATTCTCCGATTAAAGCACTTTCATGAGCGCCAATCGGATTAAAATAACGCAATAAAATACCTTTTATCTGTTGGTTAGCTTTTGCTGTATCGGTTATAATCTCTTCCGAAATTTGTTTTGTATTTCCATAAGGTGAAGCTGCCGGCTGAATGGGTGCATCTTCAGCTACGGGTAATTTTTCCGGTTGTCCGTAAACTGTACACGAAGAAGAAAATACAATATTTTCTACTTGATTTCTTTTCATACCCTCCAAAATATTCATCAAAGAAGTAAGATTATTGTGATAATATTTTAAAGGCTTCTCAACGGATTCCCCGACAGCTTTGTAAGCTGCGAAATGAATAACACCATCTATATCCTGATGGCGGCTAAAAAAATCTAACGTTTTTTGACGGTCGCACAGATCAAATTCTTCAAAATCCGGGAGCTTTCCGGTGATTTTCCGTATATTCTGAATAACAGACCGATAGGAATTGGACAAATTATCCACGATAACCACATCATAACCTTTTTGCTGTAATTCCACAACGGTATGCGAACCAATATATCCGGCCCCGCCGGTGACAAGAATCTTCATTTTGCAGCATTTTTATTTAGAAACGCCAAAGGTAGTAAGCTTTCCATTAAATTACAAACCTAAATAGCAGAATTCCCTTCAAAAAGACTAAAGTTGTTTTCTTTTCGTTAATTTTGCATCAAAACGAATTAAGGATGCACAAACAAATACTAACAATTGTCTTACTATTGGTTTTCAAGGCAATTACAGCCCAGGGAGATGTAAGCGACACGGCAACAAATATGCCGATGATCCAAATCAATTACGGACTTCAGTTACCCGGGTCTGATTTGGCTGACCGCTATGGCATGAATCATACAGCCGGAGCAAGCTTTATGTATAAAACACATAAAAATTGGCTTTTCGGGGTAAAATTTAACTATTTGTTTAGCGAAAACGTGAAAAACAAAGAAGATATCCTTTCCGGAATCGCAACCGAGGAAGGAAACATTATAGACGGGAATGGAATGTTGACAGAAATAAATTATCACGAACGCGGGTTTTACAGCAATGTCTCTGTTGGTAAATTGTTCCCGGTTGTCGGTCCCAACAAAAATTCAGGTTTATTTTTCATAGGAGGAGTTGGACTACTACAGCACAAGACCTTAATACAAAACCCTGAAAATAAAGCTCCGCAAATCAGTGGTGAATATACCAAAGGATATGACCGCCTCACGAATGGACTGGCGGTAAGTGAATTCATCGGGTATATGCATATTGGAAAAGGTCGTGTATCCAGCTTTTATATCGGAGCTGAAATGATACAGGCATGGACGCAGTCAAGGCGCGATTATAACTTCAATAAGATGGAAAACATAACACGTAAGCGTTTTGATACGCTCTGGGGATTAAGAATAGGCTGGGTGCTACCTCTTTCAGGAAAAACCTCCGGAGAATATCACTATTTTTAAACCATGTGGCTTTATCAGGTTATCATAAAAACATATTGGCTTATAGCCCTGGGTTATGCATTGTTTAACAAAAAAGCAAAACAATTTGTATCGGGCAGAAAACATGTTTTCCAAAACTTAAAAGCCCATATTCCTTCTGATAAAAAGATTATCTGGATCCATTGTGCCTCTTTAGGAGAATTTGAACAAGGCAGACCACTTATCGACCAATTGAAAAAAGAAGCCCCGGAATATTTTATTCTCCTTACTTTTTTCTCTCCCAGCGGCTACGAAGTAAGAAAAAATTATCCCAATGCCGATTATGTATGCTATCTTCCCATAGACACCCAAAAAAATGCACAACGCTTTATAAAGATTACAAAACCGTCAAAGGCTATTTTCGTAAAATATGAATTTTGGTTAAATTACATCGATGCTCTGGATAATGAAAAAATTCCCTTTTACCTTGTTTCGGGTATTTTTCGCGGGCAACAACATTTCTTCCAATGGTATGGGAAGATATTTCAAAAACGTTTACAAAAATTCAGTCACTTTTTTCTTCAGAATGAAACTTCAGCCGGATTATTAGCACAACTTGGGATAAATAATTACACTATAGCAGGAGACACCCGCTTCGACCGGGTTAAAGAAATAACCAGTAATATCCAATCTTATCCGAATTTGGAAGCCTTCAGTAAAGAGGCAATGGTCATTTTAGCCGGTTCTTCATGGCCCGCAGGAGAAAAAATGTTAGCCCGGTTTTATGCAAAGGCAAACTACCCGAACTTAAAATTAATTATTGCTCCGCACCAGGTACATGATAATCACATTAACGATATCCTGAATTTATTCCCGGAAAAACCTGCATTATGGACTGATGTAAAAGAACGTAATACGATAAACTCTAATATTTTGGTTATCAATACAGTGGGAGCTTTATCGTCGCTTTATCAATATGCAGACATTGCATACATTGGCGGAGGCTTTGGCAAAGGCATTCATAATACGCTGGAAGCAGCTACTTTTGGGATACCCGTAATATTCGGGCCTAATTATCAAAAATTCCGGGAAGCAGTAGCATTAAAAGAACAAAAAGGAGCTTTTACAATCGAAAATTTCAGCGATTTTGAAAACATATTGGATCAACTAATCCGGGAGGATTTTTTCCGGCAAAAGTCCGGAGAAAATGCCGGCCAATATGTTCAAAAACACACCGGAGCAACCAAGATAATCATGAATTCCATTACAGATAAAGACGCAGGATAAACCTAATAAAAGTTATCCTATTTTTATCAACATTCTTTAAAAATGATAATATTAAATGTAATTTTGTTAAAAAATAAGTAGACCAATGACAAGCACTACAGAACTCCAAGAAATTGCAAATCAATCCAGAAGAGATATTATCCGCATGGTACATGCAGTAAACTCGGGGCACCCGGGAGGTTCTTTGGGTTGCGCAGACTTCATGACTGCTTTATATTTTGAGATCATGGAGCATGACCCTTCAAATTTCACTATGGCAGGAAAAGGACAAGATATCTTTTATCTTTCTAATGGGCACATTTCACCGCTATGGTATAGTATTCTGGCAAGAAATGGCTATTTTGACATTTCCGAGCTCAAAACGTTTCGCAAAATTAATTCCCGTTTGCAGGGCCATCCGGCCACGGAAGAAGGTCTTCCGGGAGTACGAATCGCTTCCGGCTCTTTGGGTCAAGGTATGTCAGCGGCTTTAGGTCATGCTTTAGCTAAAAAGCTGGACAATGACAATAAGATTGTTTACAGCCTGCACGGAGATGGGGAATTACAAGAAGGGCAAATTTGGGAAGCCGCTCTTTTCGGAGCATCCAAAAAAATAGACAACATCATAGCTACAGTAGATTTCAACGGGCAACAAATTGACGGACCCGTGGAAAAAGTTAATGATCTTGGTGACCTGAAAGCCAAGTGGGTAGCTTTCGGTTGGATAACACTGGAAATGAACGGGCATGATTTTGACGATATACTGAAAACTATGAAAAAAGCAAAATCCATGACCGGCCAGGGAAAACCGGTTATTATTCTTATGCATACAGATATGGGACATGGGGTGGATTATATGCAGGGAACTCATGAATGGCACGGAAAAGCTCCTGATGATGAGCTAGTCAAAAAAGCTTTGGAACAATTACCGGAAACCTTAGGTGATTTTTGACATAAATCGATTAAAATAACATTTTTATGAGGATCAAAAGCGCTCTTATTACGTTATTTTTTCTGTTGGCTCTAATAACCACTAAGTCTGTTATTGCCCAACACCAAAAAACAGAAAGCAAAAATAATCAGTTAACACGTATCCTTTTTGTTTTTGATGCCTCCAGGAGTATGTACGGAGAATGGGATAATGAACCCAAAATAGACATTGCCCGAAGGTTACTAACCGAAATGTTAGACAGCTTACGCGGACATAAAAACATGCAGTTAGGTCTTCGCGTATATGGACATCAACACCATTTTCCACCCCAGCAATGTGACGACACTAAACTGGAAATCCCATTCGAAGATGACAATATTGACCAGATCGTACACAAACTAAAATCCATTGCTCCCAAAGGAACCACACCGATAGCCCGCTCTCTGGAACAGGCTGCTGACGATTTCACTGAATGTGAAAATTGCCGGAATATCATTATTCTGATCACCGATGGAATTGAAGAATGCGGTGGAGACCCCTGTGATGTTTCTATTAAACTTCAGGAAAAAGGTGTCATTTTAAAACCTTTTGTTATCGGCATTGGAAAAGATTTCAAAGACGCTTTTGACTGTGTAGGAACATATTACGACACTCAAAATGAAGATGAATTTCGCACTGCGCTTAATATTGCTATTGACAGAGCCCTTAATCCGACAACTGCTCAGGTCAATCTGCTGGACATTAATGGAAAGCCCACTGAGACTAACGTGAATATGTCTTTCTATAATAAAACTTCAGACGAACTAAAATATAATCTCATTCATACACTTAATGCCAAAGGAAACCCGGACACACTCAAGTTAGACCCAATGATCACATATAAAATTGATATTCATACAATTCCCCCCTTAACCATTGACTCCTTCAGCTTAACGGCAGGAAAACATAATAAAATCGGCATTGATGCTCCGCAAGGATATTTAAAATTGAAATTTGACGGCAAAAAAAACAAAACCCATCATATCAATTGTATTGTAAGAAAAGATGGCAAGATGAAAACACTTAATGTCCAAAATGTTGGCAAAAAAGAAAAATATTTAATCGGAAAATACGATTTGGAAGTATTAACTCTTCCCCGTTTAAATATTGAGGATGTAGCCGTTAACCATAACCATACGACCACTATAGATATCCCGAGTCCCGGCATGGTCGTCATTCAAATGGGAACTTTAGGCTATGGCAGTATATACAAATATGAAGATGATGGAAGTTTAAAATGGGTTTATAACCTGCCTGAAAATCAACAGCGGGAATCATTATTTTTATTACCCGGAGATTATAAGGTAGTATTTCGCTCCCGGGCTACAAACCGTTCAAAGCATACACGTGAAGTTGATTTCGAAATAAAATCAGGAGAAGCCCAAACCATATCAATATATAAGAATTAAAAATCAAAAATCATGAACAAATATAAAGTAAGAGATCATAAAGACACTCGCTCCGGCTATGGAGCAGCATTACTCGAAATCGCCAAAGATAACGATCAGGTTGTCGGTTTATGCGCAGACCTGACAGGTTCGCTAAAAATGGGAGACTTTGCGAAAGCTTATCCGGAACGGTTTTTCCAATCCGGCATATCCGAGGCTAATATGATGGGCGTTGCTGCCGGCATGGCAACAGCAGGAAAAATTCCTTTTCCGTCTACATTTGCTAATTTTGGCTCAGGCCGCGTGTACGATCAAATTCGCCAATCTATAGCCTATAGTAATAAGAATGTTAAAATTTGTGTATCTCATGCGGGGCTAACATTAGGAGAAGACGGAGCTACGCACCAAATGCTGGAAGATCTTGGCATGATGAAAATGCTTCCCAATATGACGGTTATCAATCCATGCGATTATACGCAAACCATGCAGGCTACTAAAGCTGCTGCTGAACACTACGGCCCGGTTTATTTACGCTTTGGCCGACCTAAAATGCCGGTATTTATACCCGAAAACATGCCATTTAAAATTGGGGAAGCAATTAAACTTACGGAAGGAAATGATGTCACTATTATTGCAACCGGTCATTTAGTTTGGCCGGCAATTCAGGCAGAACAACTATTAAAACAAAAAGGTATATCTACTGAAGTCATTAATATTCATACAATTAAACCACTTGACACGAAAACCATTTTGCAGTCGGTGAAAAAAACAAATTGTGTGGTAACAGCCGAAGAACACATGCTAAACGGAGGACTTGGTGAAAGCGTCGCTCATACATTAGGGAAACATTATCCTGCACCCATGGAAATGGTCGGTGTGGATGACACTTTTGGAGAAAGTGGTAAGCCGGATGAATTAATGGAAAAATACGGATTAACAGACAAGAGTATTGTTGAGGCTGCCCTGAAAGTTCTCCGTCGCAAGGAATGATAACTGAATGCCATCATACTCAGATAAAGAGATACTTGAATTATTCAAACAGCCGGAAAAGCGTCCGAAAGCGTTTGAAATGCTGGTAAACCAATACCAACAAAGGGTATATTGGATAATCCGTCGTATGCTTCTCAATCATGAAGATACGAACGATGTGATGCAGGAAACTTTTATCAAAATCTGGCAAAATCTGGCAAATTTCAGGCATCAATCCGGGCTCTATGCCTGGATATATCGCATTACTATTAACGAAGTGTACACATTTTTTCGAAAGAAAAAACGACTTCGGAATTTACCTACAACCGAATTAAAAGAGGAAATGCTTCAGTCATTAAAATGTGACCCCTGGTTTGACGGGGACCAGGCCCAACTCAAGCTGCAAAAAGCGATCCTATCCTTGCCCGAAAAACAACAAATGGTCTTTAATATGAGGTATTTCGAAGAAATTCCTTATGCCGAAATGGCCAAAATATTCAATACATCAGAAGGCTCTTTGAAAGCATCTTATCATTGGGCTGTAAAAAAAATAGAAGAAAAATTAAAAGATGATTAAACCTGAAATGAAAAAACGTATCTTATTGACAGCATAAGAAAATTCATGGGAAGAAAAACAAAATATACAAATAATAAGCCTGACACAAGCATAATCGACCGTCATGCAAAAGGAGATAGTTTTAAGACTCCTGAGAACTATTTTGAAGAATTCTCCTCAAAGATCGTCGGCATGACAAAAGAGATGCCTGCGAAACCAGTCAGGAAACCGGTTTATAAAAAGCTGGTTTCCCGGCCCTGGACTGCAGTTGCCGCGGCTGCTGCAATTATTGGACTAGTCTTGATTTCTGTGTTTTACTTTACTGATAACTCTCAACAACAACCCGATAATATACAACCTGATCAGGGATTAGTGCACGCTGACACCAACCAGACCGAAGAACAGAAGAAGACTGACGATCAATCCCAACAGGTTATCCCAGAAAAGAGCAAAAATGACATCAGTCGATTAAAAACCAAAGAACTGGCAAAAAAACAACAAGAAAAGCCGGATACATTAAAGAAAAGAAAACAGACTGCAGGAAAAACAGCCACTGCTCAAAAAGCAGAAGAAGAAAAAAAAGCAACCAAACAAGAGAATAAAGACGGAGAATATTCTGCAAAAGGATCAGAGGCTCAATTCGCAAAAAACCAAAATCAACCGGATAGCCAACATTCAGGTTCGGAAAGTCAACAAGGATCGGACGCCGGTAAAACATCAAATGAAGAAATTGCTATTGCATCAGAACAAGTATCTCAAGAACTGGACTTTTATAATGATACGTGCATTACTTCCCCTACCTGGTTTCATTTACCTTCTGTTCCTAAGGGATATAGCATTAAATGGGCAAATACCAGTGATAAAGATAGCTTGCTGATTGAAGAAAGTGGTTTATATACTGCCATACTTACAAATGTTGAAAACGATACAATTTCAACCCCGGATTTTCAAGTCCGGTACCTCCCGGAACCTGATGTAAAATTACGCCGGCAATATAACGTCTGCATTAATAAGAACCAGAAACTGGATCCCGGATTTTACGATGAGAAATATGATTTTCAATGGTCGGATGGTGTAGAAAGCCCTGTAAATTTTGTTTCGGAGATTTCCGCATCTACAAAACATTACTCGCTTGAAATAACAGGTTGTGAAACTTATGAGTATCAAACAACAGTTATCTTTGAATCTTGCGATCTTACTATACCCAATGTAATCACACCGAACGGTGACGGAGTGAATGATTACTTTAAAATTGAAGGTCTCGAAAATTACCCCGGCAGCAAACTCATCATTTTAGACCGCAATGGAAAAGAACTGTTTGTAGATGAAAATTACCAAAATGATTTCGATGGAGGTAATCTGCCACAAGGCTCCTATTATTACATCTTACAAGTCAATGATAAACATCAGACGACCAAAAAAGGAAACCTGAATATTATCTACTAACCACCCTTCTTCCCTGAATTGTAATATATTTGCCGCAACAAATTATCGTTACAACAAAATATTATTTCATTGTAAAAAATAAATTAGTTGTTATTCGTTTATAAAACGCAAACAATTTTTGTTGTTATCAAGATAGAACCAAAAAAAATCATGAACGTGAAGACATCAATAGAGATTAGTTACTATCCGCTAAAAGAAGAATACATAGCACCTATTCAGGGTTTTATAGACCGCTTAAAAAGTTATGACTCCATAAGGGTTCATGTAAATACAATGAGTACACAGGTTTTTGGAGAATATTTTGAGATGATGGATATTATCACAAAAGAAATCCATAAATCATTTGAGCTACCCGGATCGATTTTCGTGCTAAAAATCATTAATGCAGACCTTTCGCCTGAAAGCTAACTATGGCAGTCATTATTGAATACATCACCGGCAATTATATCGAATTGCTGGCTATGGCTTTAGGTCTTGTTTCCATTGTTCTTCAGATAAAACAAAACCTGTGGCTGTGGCCGGTTAATATTGTTATGGTGAGTCTATACATCATTGTTTATATTGATGCCCGTTTATACGCTGACATGTCGCTTCAGGTTTATTATCTGGTAATGAGCGGCTATGGCTGGTTCTATTGGCTTTATGGCCGAAAAAAAAGAACAGACCAAAAGCAAGTCCCGGTGACGCGTACACGAAAGAAGGTCTGGCCATTTCTGATTTTGGCAACAATATTGTTGTTTGTTATTATTAGTTATATTCTTATAAACCACACCAATTCAGATGTTCCTTATTTGGACGCATTCACGACTTCATTAAGTTTTGTTGCTACCTGGATGCTTGCCCGGAAGCTGATTGAAAATTGGATTATTTGGATAGTCGTAGATGCTGTTTCTGTCGGTCTTTATATTTTTAAGGGATTGTTTCCTACAACGATACTGTTTATCGTCCTTACCATACTGGCTTTCAAAGGATATCACGAATGGAAAAAAGAATTAAATACAAATATATAAACCAGATAAAAAGTTAAGTTTGCCATATATAGGATTTCTATATATTACCTAATTATTTGATCATGAAAAGAATTGTCATTACAGGGCCCGAATCGACCGGAAAATCCTGGTTAACAAAAAACCTGGCTAAACATTACGATACTGTTTGGGTGCCGGAATATGCCCGTGATTATATAGCAAGCCTCAACAGGGAATACAATCAGAATGACATCTTATATATTGCTCAACAACAATTAGAGTTAGAACAAGAAAAAGCACAAAAAGCAAACAGTCTGTTGTTTTGTGACACCAGTATGTTGGTTCCTAAAATATGGAGTGATTTTGTTTTTGGCCGTTGCCCAGACTGGATTGAGCAGCAATTGGACAATCATATTTATGATCTTTATCTTCTTTGCTATATTGATACTCCGTGGGAGGAAGATCCACTAAGAGAACACCCGCATAAACGAAAAACGTTGTTTTCTATATATGAAAATGAACTAAAGCAAAGAGATTTTCCTTTTGAAATAATTACCGGATTAAACAATGAAAGATTAAACAATGCAGTTCATGCTATTGAAAAGCATTTTCGGAACGTGTAATTTCTTCAGTGGCCTCACTCCACTTGCCATTGATCATAGTCAGGGAGTTCTTTTAAAAAAGCATAAGACCATTTCTTATAATCCATTTTGCAGTAAAAATGGTCTATTCCATTTGTAACCATAAGGTAATCAACACGAATAGCCACATTATACCGTGCAATTTGCTCAAAAGTCTCTTGTGTTATTTTTACCGACGGAGCTTTACATTCAACAATTAACATCGGTTTTCCTGTAGATTTAAAAACCACCAGATCGGCACGCTGCTGCATTTTATTGTATTTGAACTGTTTTTCTACAGATACGAGACTTAACGGAACCTTTTTATAACCTACCAAATAATGGATTGCGTGCTGGCGCACCCACTCTTCAGGTGTAAGTTTGACATATTTTTTTCTTACCGGATCAAATATATACTCTTCGTTATCGACTTGTTTGATCTTATGGTCAAACTCCGGAAAATTCAAGGTTCTTTTTTCACGCATAAATTCGTTTAATTTTCATTCCTTATTTTGAAACATTGATAGCAACCTTCTTTTCTTTTATCTCATCAAATTTCCTTAACCTACAATCACATCAACCTTCAAACTGCATAATTGTTTTTACAAAAATATTCTTTCTACTCTGGATTATTCATGCATAAAATGTAAATCAGATGTGGTAAAAATAACATTATTCTCATTATCTTTGTTTCTAATAATAAAGCATAGCTTATGCGAACCAAACAAGACATAGTAACCAACTGGCTACCACGTTATACAGGATTAAAACTGGAAAACTTCGGAGAATACATTTTACTGGTTAATTTTCAGGAATATGTAGAGCGTTTTGCTACCAAAATGGATGTCCCTGTCAAAGGTCAGGATCGTCAAATGCCTTCCTGCACGGCCGAAAATATAACGATTATCAATTTTAGCATGGGGAGTGCCAATGCAGCAACTATTATGGATTTACTCAGCGCCATATCGCCAAAAGCAGTTCTGTTTCTGGGCAAATGTGGTGGTTTAAAGAAGAAAAACAACCTGGGCGACTTAATATTACCTATTGCAGCGATTCGCGGGGAAGGAACCTCCAATGATTATTTACCGCCGGAAGTTCCTGCTTTACCAGCGTTTAACCTTCAAAAAGCTATTTCTACTACCATACGGGAACATCAAAAAGATTACTGGACCGGAACCGTTTTTACAACAAACAGAAGAGTCTGGGAACATGATGGCCAGTTTAAAGAGTATCTGAAGACTACTCGTACAATGGCTATCGACATGGAAACAGCCACTATCTTCACAGCAGGTTTTGCTAATCACGTTCCAACCGGAGCATTATTACTGGTTTCTGATCAACCCATGATCTCCAGCGGAGTAAAAACGGAAAAATCCGATAAAAAAGTAACTAAAGAATATACAGATGAACACCTGCAAATAGGAATTGACTCACTAAAACAGCTAATCAACAACAATTTAACAGTCAAACACCTAAAATTTGATATCAACGAATAATTATGGCTAAAAGTGTTATTGACGAATTCAAACAAATCTATCAGGATTTAAAAAACAAAGTATATCATCCGGTTTATCTTTTCCACGGTGAAGAATCTTTTTTCATTGATAAGTTGGTAGAAGTCATAGAAAATACTGTATTAAATGAAATGGAAAAAGAGTTCAATCTCGATATTTTATATGGAAAAGATGTATCAGCCCAGCAAGTAATTTCTACCGCCAAGCGCTATCCAATGGCTGCCAATCATCATGTTGTGATTGTCAGGGAAGCTCAATCCATGCAAAAACTGAACGATCTCACATCTTATGTCAACAATCCACTAAAATCCACACTCTTAGTATTAGTTCACAAACATAAAGCCATTGACGGACGAAAATCTTTAGGTAAATCCGTCCGAGAAAACGGAGTTCGCTTTCAGTCGAAAAAGTTATACGATAACCAAATCCCCAATTGGATTAACACCTATTTGTCCAACAGAAATTATTCCATCACACCTAAAGCCAGCATAATGGTTACGGAATATGTGGGAAACGATTTGTCAAAAATCGCCAATGAACTGGATAAAATAATGATCAGCCTGGAAAAAGAGACCCAAGAAATTACAGAACAGCACATCGAACAAAATATTGGGATCAGCAAAGATTACAATATTTTTGAGTTACAAAATGCAATCGGTTCCCGGAATACTCCCAGAACATATTTGATTGCAGACTATTTCAGCAAAAACGAAAAATCTTTCCCTTTGCTCAGGATTACTTCCAATTTATATTTTTACTTCACCAAATTAATGCTGGTACACAAGTCTAAATCTAAAACACCTAATGATCTGAGCCAGGTTATTGGGCTACATCCTTTTCTTGTAAAAGACTATATTTCTGCTTCACGGAATTTTTCGTTCGGGAAATTAGCAGAAATTATCCATATTTTGAAAACTTATGACCTGAAGTCGAAAGGAATAGAGAATTCATCCACGAGCGATGGAGAGCTACTAAAAGAAATGGTATTCAAGATCATGAATTAGCCTTGATTATTCATAATAAGATGGTGTTAAACTCAAGCCAAAAACACCTTAAAATATTTACAGACAAAATAATCACTTCTCCTATTCGTTAAGGCATTTATCAATAGACTTATTAATTGCAAATTTTCTTATTATCTTCGCAAACCTCAACACAGATGCATAAAATTTTGGATTGCATTTAAAGAAATAACACCACAATTATGAAGCGCATAATCCTATATAATATTCTTATCATCACAAGCATACTTACATTATCAGCAAATAATGTTCGAGCTCAGGATCAAACTGGAACGCTAAAGGGCTTTGTGTATGATAAAAAAAGCGGAGAGCCTGTCATATTTACAAATGTTTATTTTAAAGGCACGAGCACAGGAGCTTCAACAGATGTTAATGGTTATTTCTCGATAACGAAAATTGAGCCGGGAGAATATACATTATTGATTACTGCTATGGGTTATGATTCGTTAAAAATGCCAATCACAATAAGAAAGGGTGAAACTATAAAAAAAGAATTATATGTAACGCCCGGTGCCCAGACATTACAAGGTGTAAATATATCCGGTGAACGGCAAGCGGCCAAAAAGGAAACACAAACGTCCATTGTAAAAATCGAACCTCAGGAAATGAGTAAGATACCTTCTGTTGGTGGAGAGGCAGATATAGCCCAGTATCTTCAGGTGCTCCCCGGGGTTATATTTACAGGCGACCAGGGTGGTCAGTTATATATCCGTGGTGGTTCTCCCGTGCAAAATATGGTGCTTATGGACGGAATGGTCGTTTATAATCCTTTCCATTCTATTGGTTTGTTCTCCGTGTTCGATACAGATATTATAAGGCATGCTGATGTTCATACGGGCGGATTTTCAGCAAAGTACGGAGGTAGAATTTCATCAGTCATGGATATTACAACACGTGATGGCAATAAACGTGAAAGTAATGTAAAAATGTCCGTTAGCCCTTTTCAGGCTAAAGCCCTTTTTGAAGGCCCGGTTAAAAAGCAAACCGATTCAACCATTTCCAGCTCTTCTTTTATCATTAGCGCCAAACATTCCCTTTTGGAGCAAAGCTCAGAAGTACTTTACGATTATGTGAATGAAGATGGATTGCCCTTCAACTACACGGATATTTACGGTAAATTTTCGGTGAATGGGCAAGATGGAAGCAAGATAAATTTCTTTGGTTTTAACTTTAGCGATAATGTTTTATATCAAAATGTAAGTGAATATGACTGGACAAACAGCGGGGCAGGTACCAACTTCGTTGTAGTACCGGAAAATTCAAATATTTTAATGGATGGCAATTTTGCTTATTCACAATATGAAATAACTCAAAAGCTACCAGACCAAAATCCCCGCAAAAGCTCCATCAATGGGTTTAATCTGGGGTTAAACTTTACTTATGTTTTGGGAGAAAACCAGCTTAAATATGGACTGGCCATGCAAGGATTTAAAACTGCTCTTGAGTTTTCAAACAGTATCAATCGTAAAATCGAGCAAGTAGAAAATACAACTGAACTATCCGGTTTTGCCCTTTACAAAATGATGTTCGGAGATTTAATTTTAGAACCCAGTTTCCGTGCTCACTATTATGCTTCTTTATCCGAATTCTCACCAGAACCAAGGTTTGCAGCTAAATATAATGTGACCGACTTTTTGCGTCTGAAATTAGCAGGTGGATTATATACTCAAAACCTGATCAGCACAAAATATGATAGAGACGTGGTTAACCTTTTTTATGGCTTTGTTTCCGGGCCGGACAATTTGCCATCAAAATATAAAGGAGAGGACGTCACGTCAAAATTACAAAAAGCACAACATGCTGTTGCCGGAGCAGAAATTGACATCTTAGATAATATTACTATAAATTTAGAGGGGTATTATAAGAATTTTTCCCAATTGTCTAATCTGAACAGAAATAAAATCTTTAACGACTCGGAAGAATATATCGATAAGTCTGATTATTTAAAGAAAGATTTTATTATTGAAAACGGACATGCGAAAGGCATTGACCTTACGATCAAATATGAAGACCTCAGGCTTTACCTATGGGGTGTTTATTCACTGGGTTACGTAGAAAAGACAGACAATTTTGTTACTTATAATCCTCATTATGACAGACGACATAATGTTAACCTGGTCGGTTCATACAAGTTAGGAAAAGACCTTAACTGGGAAGTAAATGCACGCTGGAACTTTGGTTCAGGTTTTCCATTCACGCCCAGTGCCGGCTATTACCCCAAGCAATTATTTGAAGACGGCATTGACAGCGACTATACGAGTGCAAACGGAGAATTCACCATTTATTACGGAGACATTAACAGCAAACGTTTTCCTACCTATCATCGCCTGGACCTGGGTGTAACACGCAAATTTTATCCTTCGACAAACTCGACTCTTGAAGTGAAAGCCAACGTTACCAATGCTTATAACAGAAAAAATATCTTTTATATTGACAGGGTTTCAGGCGACAGGGTTGACCAGCTACCGGTAATGCCTTCTTTAGGGGTTTCCTGGGAATTTTAATTTAACATCGCAAAGGCTGCATCAAGATATATAAAAACATCAATGGGATGGTGTCCATCATATTTTTCACTTCTTAAATGCCCAAGGCGTACGACAACAGCATCATAATCAGGTAAAACAAAAATATATTGCCCGAGAATGCCTCTGGCATATTTTACTGTTTTTCCTTTATAGTCTATTATCCACCAATGATATCCATAAAAATCATTTTCTTTGCCATTTTCATCAACCAGATAATCGGCAGGTTGTGTAGCATTTACTATATAACCCTCGCTGACAACTTGTTTCCCATAAGCTCGTCCACTATCCAGAACTAACTTTCCGATTCTGGCAATATCCCGTGCATTGGAGTTAAAACAGCAATACGCTTTTTCCATTCCTCCTTTTTTATCTAATGACCATAAAGCATCATGCTTAGCCCCAACTGGTGTCCAAAGATATTTTCCTGCAAATTCGGACATAGTCATACCCGTAGCTTCAGTAAGTAAAAAACCTAAAATTTGTGTATTCCCACTCAAATACTTGTACCTTTCCCCCGGTTCTTCAATAACATCCAGACCCATAACAAGACTTTCAAGATCCTGGCCGTAATATGCTTGTGTAGTAGTTGAAAAAAGACTTCCGTAACTCTCATCCCAGCTAAGTCCACTACTCATGGTTAACAAATCTTTTATTGATATTTTAGACTTATCACCTCTATTGTATTCGGGTAAGTAATCTCCAACAGGTTGATCAATTGAATCAATGTAGCCTTTTTGATTTGCAATCCCAATAAGTAAAGAAACAATACTTTTAGTAGAAGAAAACAAATTCGAGTAGGAATCCGGTCCATAATCTTCCCAATAGCGTTCGCTTATCACCGTATCATTTTGAATAATAAGAAAAGCAACGGGGTCATATTCTGCCATTCTTTCCAACTGATTCTCCGGAATTTCCGTTTTGTTTTTTGCAAAAGCCCATGATTGATAGTTTTCAGCATCCACCTCTCTGTTTCCAAAAATCCGGTAATCATCAATACCTACATGCTGAAATATCAAGGCACGGGTAACATATTTGGGCGCAATAAGATAGAAAAGTCCAAGTAAAATAATCATAATTACCAATACCCGGATTACACGTTTTAACTTTACATTTTGGATCATTTGTCGGAGATGTTTTTAGCTTCAGTGATCAATCCTGTTACTTAATTTTATATGGTCAAGTTTGATTAAACCGTTGTTATGTTTACCACGTCATATTATGCGGGGGCTCACATGCAGTAGCCTAAATTTTATTCATTTGCTTGCATAATTTGGGCAAACATGGAAGTTTCATAAAAATATCATCTTTTAGGGAAAAGATTAATACTTATGATAAGGTAAAAATACAAAAAAAATAACTGTAGTCTTTCAGAGACCAAACAATAAAAAACCTTCATAAAATTTACAAAGGTTTTCTACTGCTTAGACTATCCGATTTTTTTAACTCATTATTTTGCGCAAAGGTCCACGCATGATACCACGGCTGGAATTCTGCACAAAAGCCAGTATTTCATCCCGCTCCTGAGTTACCGGAACTTCCGCTTCAATATATTCCACAGCCTGGCTGACATTCATATTACGTAAATAAATATGTCTGTAGATATCCTGAATTTGATTAATTGATTCTTTTGAATATCCTCTTCTTCTCAGTCCAATGGAATTAATTCCGGAATAAGAGATGGGTTCACGGGCTGCTTTTGTAAACGGTGGAACATCTTTTCTAACCAAAGTTCCACCGGAGATAAAACTATGTGATCCGATATTGACAAACTGGTGAACAGCAACCTGTCCGCCGATAATAGCCCAGTTTTTTATTTCTATATGGCCGGCAAGAGCGACATTATTGGCCAGAATACAATGATCATTCACGATACAATCATGAGCAATATGTACATATGCCATGATCAGGTTATTATTACCAATTACTGTTTCGTTATTGGCTTTAGTTCCCCTGTTAATTGTCGCAAATTCTCTGATAATATTATCATCGCCAATTCTTACATAAGTATCTTCGCCATTATATTTAAGGTCCTGGGGTATTGCAGAAATCACTGCACCAGGGAATATTTTATTATTCTTTCCAATTCGTGCACCTTCCATAATGGTGGCATTGGAACCGATCCAGGTTCCTTCTCCGATTTCCACATTTTTATGAATAGTTACAAAAGGCTCAATAACCACATTATCAGCAATTTTTGCCTGTGGATGTACGTATGCTAATGGTTGATTCATAGATTGATTAATTGATTAAATTGGTACTATAAAACGTGCATATTAGTTTTTATTATGTTCTCCAACCGTATGCTCGTTTCATAGGTTTTCGATTCTGTTATTTCTCTCTGGTAATCTGTGCTAAGAGGTCTGCTTCAGTTACAATCGTTTCGCCTACAAAAGCTTTCCCTTCCATGTGACAAAGACCTCTGCGAATAGGTGATACAAGTTTTAACTTAAACACAAGTGTATCCCCGGGTTCTACTTTCTTCCGGAACCGGACTTTATCAATTTTCAGAAAATAAGTGCTGTATTCCTGAGGTTCTTCTACCTGATGCAGAGCCAAAATTCCGCCAGCCTGAGCCATTGCCTCGATCTGTAATACTCCCGGCATCAAAGGCTCATCAGGAAAATGGCCTGCAAAAAATGCTTCATTCATGGTTACATTTTTCATCCCTACAACCTGGTCTCCATCAATGTCATAGATCCGGTCAATTAATAAAAACGGCGGTCTGTGAGGAAGAATGTTCTTTATCTGATTGATATCATAGAGAGGAGGCTTCGACCAATCAATATAAGGCGCTTGCTTCCCCTTCCGGCTTTCTTCTTTCAATATTTTTTTACGCAATTTGGCCGCAAACTCCACATTGGTTTTATGCCCGGGTCGTTTAGCCAATAGTTTTCCTTTAATCGGCCGTCCAATCAAAGCTAAATCACCTAATATATCCAAAAGTTTATGACGTGCCGGCTCATTTGGATATTCCAATTCCAGGTTATTCAAAATACCATCTTCAGTTACATCCACACTTTCGCGACCTAATTTATCTGCTATATTATCAAGCTCTTTCTGACTAACTTTATCTTCAACAAAGACAATAGCATTATTCAAATTACCTCCCTGAATAAGGTGCTCCTGCGTAAAAAGCTGTTCCAGTTCATGCAAAAAGACAAAAGTGCGAGCCCGGGAGAATCCCTCTTTAAATTCGCTTAAGTCGTTGAGCTGAGCATGTTGAACGTTTAAAACTTTGGTATCATAGTCAATCATACTGGAAATGGAGAACTTATCATCAGGAATAGCTACAATTTCAGAGTCTTTATCTTCTACCCGGTATTCTATAGCCTCTTTAATACAATAATAGTTTCGTTCTTCATTTTGCTCTTCGAGTCCGGCTTCCAATATCTTCTCCACATAAAACCGCGAACTCCCGTCCATAATAGGAGCTTCAGGGCCGTCTATTTCCATTAAAACATTATCTATTTCAAGCCCTGCCAAAGCTGCAAGAGTATGTTCAATCGTACCTACCCTTGCTTTATTTTTTTCAAGCATAGTTCCGCGGGTAGTATCGACCACATTTTCAGATAATGCTTCAATAACAGGTTGTCCTTCCAAATCGGTCCTGACAAATCTATAGCCGTAATTTTCAGGAGCAGGATTGAATGTAAGGGTCACTTTTCTCCCGGTATGTAGTCCTACACCCTGGATTGAAACTGATTTTTTTATTGTTTTTTGTTTGTCGCTCATATACTTTTTATATAAATCTATTTACCAATGTCCATTTTATCTTCTAATTTTTGCTCAAGCACTTTTATCCTGTCTACCAGATTCTGAAGATTTTTAAAATGGACATAAGATTTTTTGTAGTTATTGTATTCTATGGCCGGTGAACCTAATGCCGTAAATCCTTTTTCCTTAATTGAAGAAGAAACGCCGGCCTGAGCCGCAATTTTCACTTCATCAGCAATCTGCAAATGACCAACAACTCCAACCTGACCACCAATCATGCAATTTTTTCCAATTTTAGCGGAGCCGGAGATTCCTGTCAAAGCAGCGATTACTGTATTTTCATCAATTTCCGCATTATGAGCTACCTGGATTAAATTATCCAGTTTCACTCCTTTGCGAATAATGGTTGAACCCATCGTTGCTCTGTCAATAGTTGTGTTGGCACCAATTTCAACCTGGTCTTCGATAATCACATTTCCAATCTGTGCTACTTTTTTGAAATTGCTATCCTGTTGCGGTGCAAATCCAAAGCCATCGCTACCAATAACAATACCGGCATGCAATGTTACTTTTGAACCGATAACGCAATCTGAATATATATTTACATTGCTAAATATCAGGCAGTTATCACCAATCTTCACATTGTCGCCAATAACCGTATTGGCATATATTTTTGTATTATCTCCTATGACCGTATTTTCGCCAATACTAACAAAAGGACCTACAAAAACATCCTTGCCAATGGAAGCGGAGTGTGGAATATCTGCTTTTCCAGATATTCCTGTTTTACTGTGCTTAATGTTATTGTAGATCTCCAGCAAACGGGCAAATGCACTATAAGGATCTTTCACTTTGATCAAAGTTGGCTTGATGTCTTTTTCCGGAACAAAATCTGTATTGACAATAACAATGGCTGCTTCACTTTCGTATATAAAGGGAGTATATTTAGGGTTCGCCAAAAAAGATACCGAACCCGGTTCTCCTTCGTCTATCTTGGATACTTTATTTACAACCACATTAGGGTCTCCATCTAATTTGCCTTCGATTAATCTGGCAATATCATTCGCTGTAAATTTCATTTATGCAAATTTAAAATTACTGCAAAAGTAGTGTAAGTTAGTCATAAATAATAATAATTGACATAGAAAAAACCAAATTTAGTTATTTTTAACCAAACTTTTCGGGTAACAAAGATAATTTTTATGAATTGTTTGGGTAATTGTAGACACATTTAATTCTTCGGATGAATCTATAAGGTCTTGTAAATAATTGCCTTTCTGTAAAACCTTGATGTTTTCTTCTTCAGGATTATATGCTTTATTTTCTGTTGTCCCGGTAAAGATATAATAATTTTGATATCCTTCGTACCCGGGATATTTTTCTTGCCATTGTTGTTCCAGTGCTTTAATTTTTTTTGTTTCGAAAGGTTCTGTTTGAATCTCCAATCTGTATAGTTCTCTGTTAATCAATCTCTGAGACAAATCGCTCAGCACTTTATCTTCATGTTTGGTCCAAACTTTTATTGCTGAAGAAATATCGTAATCATCGATGTTGGCAAACCGTTCTATAATTGACTGGTCATTTTGAAAATCTTCAAACGAATAATTTCCTTTGAGAAAAAACGACAAATCAGGAGTGGCAAATAATGTTATACCTGTATTGGAGAGCTCTTTTGCTCGCTGTAATATTTTAACAAGCATCTGCTCTGCACTTAAAACTGTCTTATGCAAATATACCTGCCAATACATCAAACGACGGGCTAAAATAAATTTCTCTATTGAGTATATACCTTTCGATTCGATCACTAACTGGTCATCAAAAACATTTAACATCTTTATAATACGCTCAGTTCCTATAATGCCTTCGGAAACCCCTGTAAAGAAGGAATCTCTTTTTAAATAATCAAGCCGGTCTACATCAAGCTGACCGGATACCAATTGATGAAGAAATTTTTTGGGGTATTCATTTTTAAATATTCGGATCGCTGTATCCAACTGCCCGTTGAATTTTTCATTCAATTTTTCCATGAATAATAGTGACAGTTGCTCATGCTTTACTTTATTCACAATTGAATATTCCAGGGCATGTGAAAAAGGACCGTGTCCTATATCATGCAATAAAATAGCAATATAAGTCCCGAGTTTTTCATCTTCGGTAATTTCTTGCCCTTTGTCTTCGAGCATTTTAATGGCTTCCTGCATAAGTCCCATGGCGCCAATAGCATGATGAAATCGCGTATGCAATGCTCCGGGATAAACCAGCGAAGTAAGCCCTAATTGTTTTATTCTGCGCAATCGTTGAAACCATGAATGTTCAATAACATCGAACACAAGTTCATGTGGAATTGTTATAAAACCAAAGACAGGGTCATTAAGTATTTTCTTTTTGTTAAGATGATATTCTGACATGCACGATTATTATTTTTGTGATCCAAACCAAATTTCATTTTGTAAAAATAAAAGGAAATTATTGCAATAAAGCACTTAATACATACGTATTTTTTAAAACTAAATTATAACAATGAACAAGATTAAAATTTTATGGGCCGACGATGAAATTGATATGCTCAAAGCACATATCATTTTTTTGGAAGAAAAAGGATACCAGGTAACGACTACTAATAATGGCGGAGATGCTTTAGAAATCATACAAAATGACAATTTTGATGTGATTTTTCTGGATGAACAAATGCCCGGGATGTCGGGAATTGAAACCTTAGATGAGTTAAAAAGTATCCGTCCTAATTTACCGGTTGTCATGATTACCAAAAGTGAAGAAGAAAGTATTATGGAAGAAGCTTTTGGTTCCAGAATAGAAGATTACCTTATCAAACCGGTAAATCCCAAACAAATTCTTTCATCACTTAAGAAAATACTGGAGACTAAAAAATTAGCCGATGACAAATCAGCACATTCTTATCAACAGGAATTTGCCAAAATTGGTATGGAGTTAAACCAAAATCCTAATTTTAAAGAGTGGATTGATATTTACAAAAAGCTTGTTCGGTGGGAGTTGGAACTTGAATCAACCACAGACACCGGCATACGGGATATACTGGATATGCAGAAAGAAGAAGCCAACACGGTTTTCAGTAAATTCTTTGAAAAAAATTATGAAGACTGGCTTCATGGAAATGCGGAAGAAATCCCGGTCTTATCGCATACCTTATTTCGGGATAAGATCTTTCCGTTTTTAAATGACGATGTACCAACTTATTTAATACTTGTTGACAACTTACGTTATGATCAGTGGAAAACCTTACAACCCATTATAGAAGAAAACTATGTAACCGAAATTGATGATATTTATTATGGTATTATTCCTTCAGCTACACAATATGCCAGAAATTCTATCTTTTCAGGTTTGTTGCCTAATGAAATCAAGAAAAAATATCCGGAGTATTGGGTAGATGAATACGAAGAAGAGTCCAAAAACCAATACGAATCCCAGCTATTAGAGCAATTGTTAAAAAGATTCGGTAAAAGTGACGTGTCTTACTCTTATAACAAAATCCTTAATTTGAATGCCGGAAAAAAATTAGTTGAAAAGTTACCCAATCTGGCTAATAATAAATTGAATGTGATTGTTTATAACTTTATTGATACCCTTTCTCACGCCAGAACAGATACTGAAGTTATTAAAGAGCTTGCTGAAGATGAAACGGCATATCGTTCCATAACAAAATCATGGTTTGAACATTCTCCCTTAAAAGAAATTATAACTGACCTGGCTGATCAGGATGTACGCATTATCATCACCACAGACCATGGCTCAGTAAAAACCAAAAATCCCGTAAAAATACTGGGAGACCGCAATACAAACACAAACCTGCGTTATAAATTTGGAAAAAACCTGCAATATAAACCCAAAGAAGTATTTGAGATAAAAGATCCGGAAAGCCTATACTTACCACGTATCAATATTTCTACTTCATATGTTTTTACACGTAATTCGGACTTTCTGGTTTATCCCAATAATTACAATCACTTTGTTAACCTATATAAAAATACGTTTCAGCATGGTGGAATCTCAATGCAAGAGCTATTAGTTCCTTTCGCTGTTTTAAATCCCAAATAAGAAGGTCATAAATAATAAGAAAACGAATGTTCAGGCAGATAAAATCCGTTTTATTTGCCTGAATTAATTTAAAAAGAAATCAAATGCAAAGCATCGAAATACA
>JBNJGZ010000001.1:0-51984 GCA_051748065.1 Bacteroidota bacterium | reverse complement strand
TAACACGCATTGTTCCCTTGTTTTTTTAGGAAAATTTATTTTTTACTGCTATTCTGGAAGGATCGGTTCAGGATGGTTTTGAATCTTTTTGGTATGGGATAATTTTTTCCCAATAAAACACCTGCATACAACGGACTTGCAGTCGCTTTTTATTTAGGATTATTCACATATATTCCCAAATAAGAGCCCACGGTTGAAAAGATTATACCAATTATTAACATGTTCACCCACGAGTCTGAGAATAATGAACTAAGCAAAACGGCCCATATGAAACCAGCCGCAAAAGGTACCGAGTACTTCTTTTTCTTTTGTAATTCAAGATACTTATTCGTATATTTACTTGCAGGGCTGTCTTTTGTCTTTTTCGACCTTTTCATTTATTGCTGTTTTTTCTCTTTATAAGCAATTTTATTAATCAATAGGCATTAACAAATATAAAAAATTTTTTCCATTTGAAATAGAGGTCTAATCTTATAAATAATTGATTATTAAACCGGCACTTGACTTTATGAGGGTGTTTTATTTTGACTGCCTGGCTCTATGTTGCCTCTATATGCTTACACAGACCGGTATAAACAAAAAAAACAGACCATAGCAGCCTGTCTTTCTCCATTGAAAATCTTTTGCAGATCGTTTTCAACCTGCTTTAATAATTCAGGTTAGGAACCTTTTTCATTATCTTTATCTTTTTCTTCTTCTTTCTTTTTTTCTTCTTCCTCACCAGGGGTTTCCTGTTTTTCTTCCTCTTCTTTTTTCTGATTTTCTTCGCCGGAAGCTTCTTTTCCGGTTTCTTTCTCAGCAGTCTTTTCCTGGCTTTGATCCTCACCGGCTTTTTGCTTGTTTTCTTCTTCGGCGGTTTTTTCCTGGCTTTGTTCCTCTTCTGCCTTTTCCCGGTTCTCTTCTTCACCTGTCTTTTCTTCTTTTTCACCTGTTTTCACCTGATTCTTCACTTCACTTGATGTGGTCTGGTCTTCCACAGGGCATGTTTTCACACCCAGAATAGCATAAAGGCCACAGAATGAGATCAGGGAAGTGACCACTAAAATGATTGCTACAATACCCAGGACTATTGCCAGGGTTCCGGTAATGACTTCCGTAAAATAAAGTATGCCAATCAACACTGCTAATAGCAAGCGGATGACTTTGTCTGTTTTTCCTACATTTTTCTTCATAAGTTTATTTTTTTTATGGATTTAGATAGATTATCGCTTGATATAGTTCAATCTAATTTATTTGGGTTTTCTGTGTTTTCTGAAAAGGTAACATAACATAATGTTAACTAAACTGTTGGCCATTAAACGTATAACGTAAACAGTCAAACATTCTTTTTGTTCATTTTTTAATCTGGTTAACAATCGTATAGCCTGCATAATAATCATGAAAGGGTTAATATGATTGTTTTATTAAAAAAAACTCCAAAGCAATAAGTCAATCTGCAGTTCATTTAATCCTATATGCCAGATAACCTGGAGTATAAGTTTGTATATTATACAATATTTAAAGTTATATTTTTTGCTAATTTTTCGTAATTTTAACTCAAATTTTAAATTCAAAAAATATGCGCAACCTTTTGTTAACGCTTACCCTGATGTCAAGTTTCTTATTTCTTGCGGCTCAGGGTTTTGCAGAGAGCAACAATAACAATTACGAGAACTATGATGCAGTTACTGTTTATGACAGCACTACCGTCGATGTCCAACCCAGTGGATTGAGTTATGTTAACATCCACAAGCTCATCAAGATCAACACAGTAAAAGGAGCCAAACAAAACCATACGGTTCGTTTTGATTATGATCCGCTTTCGGCTTTTGTAAGGATTGATGAAGCAATTATCCACCGTGCTTCCGGAGAAACGGAAATAATCGACACGAGCCTTGTCAAAGATTATCCGGCAGCCGCACGAATGATCTATTGGGGGGCAAGAAAAAAGATGATCCCGGTAGGCAGGCTTAATCCCGGCGATAAAATAGAAGTAAAAATGTTTCGTAAAGGGTTTACTTATGCATTGTTGCAACAAGAAGACGACCGCTATGTTCCGCCAATGCGAGGACATTATTACGATATTGTAGAGTTTTGGAGCGATCAGCCCATAAAAGAAAAAGTTTACCAGGTTTATGCACCTGAAGACAAGCCTTTGCAGTATGAATTTTATAACGGTGAAGTCGGAGTATCTTCCCGTTTCATAGACAGTCAAATCGTTTACACTTTTACAAAAAAAGATATTTTTCCTATCCAGAAGGAGCCCCACATGGTTGCGCTCTCAAACATAGCCCCAAAGCTTTTGCTTACGACCAGTCCGGACTGGGAGGCAAAGTCCGTCTGGTTTTATAATGTAAATGAAGATTACGGCAGCTTTGAAACAACTCCTGAGATAACCCAAAAAACCAAAGAAATTTTGGAGGGCGCTGACTCGGAGCTGGACTCTATCGCCAGGCTCACACACTGGGTGGCAGATGAGATCAGATACTCTGGCATTTCTATGGGAGAAGGCGAAGGGTATACCCTTCACAAAGGGGAAACGATTTTCCGCGACAGGATAGGTGTTTGTAAAGATAAAGCAGGCATGCTGATTACTATGCTGCGTGCTGCCGGTTTTGAGTCTTATGCTGCTATGACCATGGCCGGCTCCCGCATTGAAGATATCCCTGCAGATCAGTTCAACCACAGCATTACGGTTGTTAAGATGAGCGATGGCTCATGGAAAATACTGGACCCTACGTGGGTGCCTTTCGTCAGGGAATTATGGTCCAGTGCAGAGCAGCAACAAAATTACCTGTTGGGGCTGCCCGAAGGTTCTGATTTAAAGAAAACACCCATTTCCGACCCGGAAAATCATTATTTTAATTTAACCCTGAACACAACCTTAAACAGCAACGGAACCCTAAGCGGAACGCTTCACCTGGAAGCCGAAGGGCAATCCGATGCTGCTATCCGGCGGTTTTTTACACGCAACCCTGTCAGCAAATGGTATGCCTATGTAGAACGTCAGATCACAGGAGTTGATCCTGCAGCTGAAATAAAAAATCTTGATTATGGTGATCCTTACGATTATGCCGATCCTATTCAAATAAAGATTGAATTTGAGATCCCGCATTATGCCACCAAAGCTGATGAAAAATTGTATGTAAAACCATTAAGCACACAACCGTTGTTTATGGCGGCCAATTATCACAGGAACTTCAGTGACAAAATCAAAGAACGCAAATATGCATTTAAAGACCGCTGCTCCCGGTTTGTAAATATCAAAGAGACAATGCAGTTGCCGGCCAACATAAGCACAGCCAAAGTTCCCGATGACGCAGAAGGTCGCTCATCCGCTGCAGACTATGACGTATCTTATAAACAAAATAATAATACGCTGATAATGAATCAGGAACTCTCATTTAAAAAACGAGTGTATGAAGCCAAAGAATGGCCGGGATACAGAGAAGCCGTAATGGCCCAAAAGAAATTTGAAAACAAACCGGTAATAATCACCTTAAAATAAATCCAATTATGTTACGCTTATATTTTTCTTCTGTTATTTTTATACTTGCCTTCTTCTTAAACAGTAATCAAGCTTTTTCCGAAGAATATGAACATGATGCGGTTTATCATGAATTAAAAAAAGAATACAAACTCAATGAAGACGGGAGCATAGAATTTCACTATTATAAAAAACTGGAGATCAAAACCTATTATGCTTTCCATCAAAAGTACGGGGAAACCTTCATTGTTTACAATCCAAAATACCAGGATTTGACCATTAACAAATCCGTCACGACTATGGCAGATGGCACGAAAGTCCCTGCCCCTGCCAATGCATTTAATGAAGTGCTTCCCCGGCAAGCGAAAAATGCTCCGGCCTATAATCATTTGCGCGAGATGGTTGTCACTCACACAGGGCTTCAGAAAGGAGCTGTTATTGAACTGGATTATACAATTACCAGTAAGGCCGGATTTCATCCTTTGCTGATGAACCGTGAGACCCTCTCGAAAGAAATTCCGGTTGAAAACATGGAAATAATAGCGGATATTCCGGAAGATGCGGTTTTAAATCACCAAACTACCGGCATACGCACAGGGCCTGAGATCAAGGAAAAAAAAGGAAGGAAACACTATATCTGGAAATTTTCAAACCTGGATGCGCATCCTTCAGAACCATACAGCCCGGAACCTTATCAATTTCTTCCTATACTGGAGTTTTCCACAGGAAATATAGCCAAAGAAATGGCCGATATAAGCAAACCAGCACAAGAAGCACCCGAAGATTTCAACACCCAAATGGATGATATCCGGCGGATCATAGAACTATCCGGAGAGTCAGATAAAACAGAACGCATTTATCAGCTTTATAACTTTGTGAAAGAAAATATCAACCATTACACTATCAATCCTGCATATTATCGTTTTAAGCCACGTTCTGCCGACAATACCTTACAGTCTAATGGAGCTACGGAGCTGGAAGCCTGCCGGTTGCTTGCAAATATGCTTCAAAATGAGGACATTAAAGCTGAGTTGGTTTATGCCTTTTCGCATAGTTCCACACGGCCGGAAAAAGACCTTATGTTTCCTGCATTTCCCATGGTTCAAATAGAGCATGAAAGAGAAAGCCTGTTTTTAAATCCGTTCCGCTCGTTGGATAAAAATCCGTTATTGCATAACAAAAACCTATCTGTTTATTTTCTTGAAGGGAAACGAGCAGGAAGAATGATTCCCGTAAAAAAATACAACGATAACATCTTTGCCCTTTCCATGGACCTTAATCTGGATGAAAAAGATAACATCACCGGAACAGCGAAAATTAAACTTTCCGGAGCCTATAATCAGCGGCTTTATTTTATGCTAAACCAGGAGAAAGCCTTAAAAAAATTAGGCAATCAGTTAGGGCTGAAATTTTCCGATGCCCAAATCAATATCGAATCTTCCCGGACTACTGTTCATGCCAAAGTGGATGCAGGAAAACTATCAAAATTGAATGGGCTAAAATCGTTTTCGATGGACAATTTCCATTTAAAAACCGACGAGATAAACCTCTCTCGAATCAGTGATAAACGAGAAAATCCATTGGACCTTGATTTTCCGTTTACCGAAAAACTTGATATTACGCTAAACTTGTCTGGTGAAAGACAACCCATAATGGAAAACAAGAGAGAATTCACTCATAAAACAAAAAATAGCTTTTTCCAGTGCAAGATAAAGCCACACCGAAATAAAATACTTGTTGAGCGGGAGCTGACGATTGATAAAGAACGATCATCCGAAAATTTAAGCTCCCAGGGAATAAAAACTATAATGCTCTATACCAGGATGCAGAAACACAATCAAATTTTGTTTAAATAACTCCAATGTTGTGTAAAAAAACTATTTTTGCACCGCATTAAAAGCAAACACTTATGAGTCAGGGAAAGCAATACATCTGTCCGAAATGCGGAAACCGGAATTATGAACTGGATAGCTTTGCAGCAACCGGTGGCGGGTTTGCTAAATTATTTGACGTGCAAAACAAGCGTTTCACGACGATAACATGCACTCAATGTAAGTACACAGAAATTTATAAAGGCTCGACCAGCAAAATGAGTAATATTCTTGATTTTCTGGCTGGTGGATAAAAAATAGGTTATTTATGGGCAAAGGTAACAGTGAAGATTTTTTCAAAAAAATAATAGCACATTCTAAAGAATACGGTTTTATTTTCCAATCCAGCGAGATCTATGACGGCTTAAGTGCCGCTTATGATTATGGTCCGTTTGGTGTTGAACTCAAAAACAATATCAAAGAATATTGGTGGAAATCCATGGTTCAATATCATGAAAACATAGTGGGCCTGGATTCGGCTATTTTTATGCATCCATCCACATGGAAAGCTTCCGGACACCTGGAGGCTTTCAATGATCCGATGATCGATAACAAAGACTCTAAGAAACGATACCGGGCCGATGAACTTATCGAAGACCACCTGGATAAAATAGAGAAAAAAATCGATAAAGAGATAAAAAAAGCTGCTAAACGCTTCGGAGATGATTTTGACGAAAACCAGTTCAGAACCACTCACCCGAAGGTTTTGAAATATACTGAGAAGATCGAGGCAATTAAAAATCGCATGAATAATGCGCTTGAGAACGAGCAACTGGATGAACTCAAAAAATTAATTGAAGAAGAGAACATCACCTGCCCGGTTTCCGGATCGGCAAACTGGACAGACGTAAGACAGTTCAACCTGATGTTTTCCACAGAGCTTGGCTCAACAGCAGAGAATAATAAAATCTACCTGCGCCCGGAAACTGCACAGGGAATTTTTGTGAATTACCTGAACGTTCAAAAGACCGGCCGCATGAAGCTACCGTTTGGTATTGCTCAGATCGGTAAAGCCTTCCGCAACGAAATTGTGGCTCGTCAATTTATCTTCCGCATGCGGGAGTTTGAACAAATGGAGTTGCAATATTTCGTGCAACCCGGAACAGAAATGGATTGGCTGGAATACTGGAAAAACGAACGCGTCAAATGGCACAAAGCCCTCGGAATTGATGATGATTTCTTCCGGCTCTATGAACATGAGAAACTGGCGCATTATGCCAATGCAGCTTACGATATTGAGTTCAAATTTCCATTTGGATTTAAAGAACTTGAAGGTATTCACTCACGCACCGATTTTGACCTGAGCGCACATCAGGAACACAGTGGTAAGAAGCTTCAGTATTATGATCCCGAAACACAGGAAAGCTATGTGCCCTACGTCGTAGAGACCTCCATCGGACTGGACCGGATGTTCCTTGCTGTTCTCACCGCCGCTTATAAGGAAGAAAAGCTGCAGGACAATTCGGAACGTATTGTATTGAAAATTCCGCCCATATTGTCACCCTATAAAGCAGCCGTCTTTCCGCTTACGAAAAAAGACGGATTGCCCGAAAAAGGACGTGAAATAATGGATAAACTTAAGTTTAACTTCATGTGTCAATATGAGGAAAAAGATACCATCGGAAAACGATACAGACGCCATGATGCCATTGGTACACCTTATTGCATCACCGTGGATCACCAGACTCTGGAAGATAATACCATAACCATACGCGAAAGAGACAGCATGGAGCAGGAACGGGTAGAGATCGACAGGCTACAGGAAATTATTCAAAAGCGTTTGTCAATGTAAATTAGGGTCTGCCTATTTACGAGAAACAAAAACAAGAGCTGCTCAACTTCAGAAGGCATCTGATTTTTAGTAACTTTACAAACATTTCTTTAAAGTAAAAGTCATCAGAAATCGAACAACCTGATTAGTCTGCGCTATTTTCATAGCGCGGGTCCGCATCAAAATCCGGATCGGTATCCACAAGTTTATAGACTTTATCATTTCTTCGGACAACATCGTTAACCGGAACAGAACAAACGTCCCCTTTTTGAGTGCTTTTCACACTTTGCAGGTCAACGCGGATTTCTTCCGCCTTTTGTTCATGCACCCCTGTAGTTGGCCCGATGATCAATAACTCGTCTCCTACAGAAATATCATGCGTTTGCATGGTAATTTCAGCGACGCCAATTTTTGAGTAATAGTTGGTAATCTTCCCGACGTAGATCTTTTTCTTTGTTGCTTGTGAACCGGGCTTTTTCGTCCATTCCCCAAGGTGTTTCCCGAGATAATAACCATCCCAGAAATCCCGGTTATACACCGTCTTTAATTTTTTATTCCATTCGTTGATTTTCTCCTGTGTAAAATGACCTTCCTGATATGCTTTAACAGCATCTCGATAAGTAGCTACAACAGTTTTCACATATTCCGGAGACCGTCCGCGGCCTTCAACTTTAAGTACTGTTGCACCGGCTTTCAAAATTTTATTCAGGAAATCCACGGTTTTCAGATCTTTAGGCGACATGATATACTCATTATCTACTTCCAGCTCCAACTCATTGCGTTTGTCAAATACTCGATAAGGCCTTCGGCAGGGCTGCAAGCATGCTCCGCGATTAGCTGAAGAATTTAACAGGTCCAGGCTCATGTAACATTTCCCCGAAACAGCCATACACAATGCTCCATGGATAAACATTTCCACCTGCACCAAATTCCCGGACGGGCCACAAATATTCTGTTCCCGGATAGCGTCTGTAATAGCTTTGACCTGACGCACATTCAGTTCCCGCGCCAAAACCATAACATCTGCAAACTGTGCATAATACCGCACAGCTTCGATATTGGTAATGTTGGTTTGTGTAGACATGTGGACTTCCATACCTTGTTCTCTGGCATATTGTATCACGGCCATGTCCGAAGCGATAATTGCCGATATGCTATTTGCCCGGGCTGCGTCTACGGTCTTTCGCATTTCTTGCAATTCTTCATCGTAGATAATTGTATTCAATGTAAGGTAAGTCCGTACATCATTCTCGCGACAAATTTTTGAAATTTGCTTCAGGTCCTCCAAACTAAAATTTTGCGAAGAACCGGAACGCATATTCAAATGGCCGGTGCCAAAATATACCGAACCGGCTCCGGCTTGAATAGCAGCCGCAAGAGACTCATAAGAACCTACCGGCGCCATGATTTCTATGTCAGAAATGGTATTTTGCATCTTATTCATTTTCTAAAAAAGGACCCGAATGAACCGAGACTCCCCTGTGCTTTAACTTACAGCTTCCTGCAACTTTTGCTGAGTAAACCTCAGAATTGCATTCTTTCTATAATCACAGAAAACCTGCACTATGCTGTTCAGAAAGCAATCGTTCTTTATAGCAACTTAATAAAGTTATTAAGTTAGTGCTTAAACATAGCTTTTAAACGATTGTTTACGACAAAATTGCTCATTCATTTATACAGGAATTCAGGTAAATTTCCGTTTCGACCCTGAACCGCTAAAGAATAAAAACTGTATTAACATGATCAGGACAATAGTCATCAGGGAGCTTAACAAAGACCGTGTAATTGTCTGGAAAAACTCACTTATCCTGAAGGATTCAATAAAAAAGAAAACCGTATGATGAACAACAACTAAAATGGCACTATACGTAAATACCCAGCGAAAACCCATATCTTGTATTGTAGGACTTGCTCCTGCTTCCAGATCATCCTGGCGCGTAAGTGCATTGATCAAAAAAGGCCTTAAAAAGGCGGCCAAAACCAGTGCAGCTGCATGCATACCGGGAGTACCCGAAAAAAGGTCTACGCCATATCCCGTAATAAAAGCCAGTACCAACACCCACTGTTTGGCCATGTCAAAAGGCAATAAGAGTATAAACATCACATAAAGCAAGGGATTTAAGTATCCGCTGATATTCATGTGATTCAAAACAAGCCCTTGTATCAGCACAAAAAGGATAAATCGCAACAGATAAATAGTTGTATTATTCCACTTCATTATCCCTCCTTTCCAGTAATTCCTCTTGTTCTTCCTTCATAAGATTTGTCACCACATACACATACTCTATATTATTATAATCTTCGGAAAATTCGATTTCGATATTATAAAAGCTTTCTCCCTGTTCTAACCCGACATCCTGCACCGTTCCGATCAATATGTTTTCGGGGAAAAGCAAAGAGTTACCACTTGTTACAATCGTATCCCCTTTTTTCACATCAACATGGGAGGGAATATCATTCAACGCACCTTTCCTATAATTCACTCCGGGCCAGGTAACAAAGCCTTTTTGTTTGTTTTTTTCCAGCATGGCGCTCAAGGTTGTTTGCTTATGCAATACCGACTGTATCAGACTAAAATTACCGGAAGTTTCTACAACTATACCAATCACGCCATTTGAAGAAATAACTCCTGTGTTTTTTTCTACACCTTGCTTCTTTCCTTTATTAATCATCCAGTTATTATTGCGTCTGTTAACCGATGAGGCAATCACCCGTGCCGGAATAAACTCCATGTATCTATGATACAGAGTATCCTCTTGACGGGCTGTTTTTAAGGGTGTTTTCATAAACGCATAGTCCGAAGAATTTCGCAGCCTGGCATTTTCTTCGGCAAGTTCGGTATTGGTTTTTTTCAGCCTGAAATAGCCTGTAATATCATCCGTGATCTCATAAACCTTTCCAGTAATTTGACCGGAAGAGTGAATAAAAACATTTTTATGGTAATAATTTTCCTGGATGATAATATAGACAGCTAATACTTCTAAGAGCAGAAACAAAAAAAAGTAATTATTCCTCCATATTAACAGGATCAGGTTACGCATATTACCTCCGCCTGTTTCAGATTATTTAATTAAAAAAGTAAACTTATCGAAGTTTTTCAAAGCAATGCCGGTACCTCTGGCAACAGCTCTGATCGGGTCTTCTGCCACATGAACCGGCAACTTGGTTTTCATCTGTAATCGTTTGTCCATGCCTCGCAACATAGAACCACCACCGGCCAGATAAATTCCTGTTTTAAAGATATCGGCGGATAATTCCGGAGGAGTCATTTCCAGTGCATTCAAGACTGCCGTTTCAATTTTGGAGATTGACTTATCCAGGCAATGTGCGATTTCCGCATAATTAACCATGATTTCCTTGGGGATCCCGGTAAGCATATCACGTCCATGGACGGCATAATCTTCCGGCGGATTATCAATCTCGGTCATTGCAGCGCCTACATTAATCTTAATACGTTCAGAGGTTCGTTCTCCGATGTTGATATTATGCTGTTTTCTCATATACTGCATAATATCCTGTGTAAAGTCATCACCGGCAATACGTATTGATTTGTTATTGACAATTCCTCCGAGAGCAATCACAGCGATTTCACTTGTTCCTCCCCCCACATCAATAATCATATTTCCTGAGGGCTCCAACACGTCGATCCCGATTCCGATGGCAGCTGCCATCGGTTCGTGTATCAGCCGTACATCACGCGCTCCGGCCTGTTCGGCAGACTCGCGAACAGCGCGCTCCTCCACTTCGGTAATTCCGGAAGGAATACAAACGACCATCTTTAAAGATGGCGGAAACAATGTGTTTTTGGAACCTATCATCTTGATAAATTCCCGTATCATATACTCCGCTGCCTGGAAGTTGGCAATTACTCCATCGCGGAGCGGGCGAATCGTTAAGATCTCCTGATGCGTCTTCCCGTGCATCATCATAGCCTTTTTCCCTACAGCGATAATTTTCTCAGTACGCCTGTCAATGGCAACTATCGAAGGTTCATCAACAACGACTTTATCATTCTGGATGATAATCGTATTAGCTGTTCCCAGGTCAATAGCTATTTCTTTGTTAAAAAATGAAAACATTCCCATGTTCTATAAATATATTATTTTGGTATTCAAATGAACCTGTAAAGATACAACAGCTTTTTGTTTTTTTATAAAATTAATGCTTAAAATGTCGCATTCCTGTAAATACCATTGTCATTTGCTGTTTATCGCAATAATCAACGGAGTCCTGATCGCGTTTTGACCCGCCGGGCTGAATAACGGAAGTGATACCTTCTTTATAAGCTAACTCCACACTGTCTGAAAACGGAAAAAAAGCATCCGAAGCCATAATAGCGCCATTTAGGTCAAAACCAAACCTATGGGCCTTTTCAATAGCCTGCTTGAGAGCATCCACACGGGAGGTCTGACCAACACCACTGGCAATAAGCTGGTTGTCTTTGGCCAAAACTATTGCATTGGATTTGGTATGTTTGACGGCTTTCATTCCAAAAATCAAATCAGAAACCTGACTCGCATCAGGAGCTTTTTTCGTTGCCACTTCCAGCTGATCAGGGGCCACCATTTTATCATCACGATCCTGCTGAAGATATCCATTTAACATGGACTTTATCTGTGACTTGCTTTGCAATTCCTTTTTTTGTTTTAATAAAATCCGGTTCTTTTTTTGTTTTAAGACAGCAAGAGCATCATCGTCAAAATCAGGAGCAACAAGAACTTCAAAGAACAGTTTATTGATTTCTTCAGCTACCGCTTTGTTCACTTTCGCATTCGTCACCAATACACCACCGAAAGCGGACACGGGGTCACCGGCTAAAGCCATTTTCCAGGCCGTAACGATGTCATCATGTTGAGCCAAACCACAGGCATTCGTATGTTTAAGCACAGCAAAAGCAGTTCCGTCAAACTCTTGTATCAAATGTAAACCGGCATCAATATCAACGATATTATTGTATGAAATCGCTTTTCCGTGGAGCTGTTCCATAATTTCCTCCCAATCGCCAAAGAATCGTCCTTTTTGATGAGGATTTTCTCCATATCGTAGCTCACGACTTTCTTTTTCACTTATTCGCAGGGAATCGATTTTTTCTTCCCGGTTGAAATAATTAAATATCGCTGTATCATACCGGGAGGAAACTTCAAAAGCTGCTGCAGCCAAAAATTTTCTCTGTTCCGGACGAACAGCTCCATTTTGCTTTTCAAGCCAGTCTTCCAGATGATCCAGATACTCTACGGAAGGAACAACTGTTACATCTTTATAGTTTTTTGCGGCTGCACGGATTAAAGAAATTCCGCCTATATCGATTTTTTCTATAATTTCCTCATGAGAAGCTTCCGAAGCAACTGTTTTTTCAAAAGGATACAAATCCACAATAACAAGATCAATCTCAGGAATATCATATTCTGAGCAATCTTCACGGTCTTGATTATGATCCCGGCGTGATAAAATACCTCCAAAAACAGCAGGATGCAATGTCTTGACTCTACCGCCCAAAATTGACGGATATGTAGTTAAAGATTCCACTGATTTTATTTCGATTCCCATCTCTTTTATATGTTGATATGTTCCTCCTGTGGAATATATCGTTACACCCTGCTCATCCAGTTTTTTCACAATTTTATCGATCTTGTCTTTGTGAAAAACAGAAATTAATGCACTTTTAATTTGTTTCATGAAACTTTCAATTTTATAACTCTCTTTTAAACACCCATTTATGTTATTGCGAATTAATATTTTAGCTGTTACAATTTTATAAAAAAACTAAAAGCTAAACAAATATATATGTTTAGATAAATTCTTATATTTTTACAGTTGAAAATGATTTCACTTATAAAATCACTTAATCTTTTAAACAGCAAAACCATTAACCATATAAAGAATCGATGTCCTGAGTAACCATGCTTATTATTTTACGTTTAATACGAGAGAGTTATCTCTTTGCTATCCAATCATTAATAGCTAACAAGCTACGCACTATTTTGTCTTTATTAGGCATTACCATAGGTATTTTTGCTATAATTTTCGTGTTAACAACAGTTGATTCCATGGAGCGCACCATTCGGGAAAGCATGCAATCCCTTGGAAAGAGCACAATCTTTATCCAGAAGTGGCCATGGGGCTATGGAGGGGAATATCATTGGTGGGAATATGTTAACCGGCCCATGGTATCATATGAGGAGATGCAGGAATTGCAAGACAGGATCCATGGGGATGAGGCAATAGCGTTTATGGCCAGCACATCAAAGACTGTAGAATATCGAGACAAGAATATTTCTAATATTAATATTCAGGGGGTTAGCTATGAATACAACCAACTGGAGAATTTAAATATCCGTGAGGGCCGTTATTTTACTCCTTCGGAAAGTTCATTAGGTTCTAATGTGGCTATTTTGGGCTATGACATTGCAGAGCAATTATTTCCCCAAGCCAGTGCTATAGGAAAAAGTATCCGGGTTTTCGGAAGAAAATTAACTGTTATTGGATATATAGAAAAAATGGGGATGGACAACTTTGGCATGTCAACAGATGAGCAGGTAATTCTCCCGGTAATGTATCTACGCAGCATCATGGACCTTCGCAACAACCGTATGAATCAATCAATTATGACACGTCCCGCTGAGGACGTTGATCCGGCAATGTTTAAGGGCGAACTTAAAGCGGCTATGCGTAACATGAGAAGTATACGGCCGGATGAAAAAGATAATTTCGCTATCAATGAAGTGGATGTAGCCAGTAAAAACCTTGCCAACTTATTCAGCACCATTAGCATTGTGGGTTGGTTCATTGGCGGCATTTCTATATTTATCGGAGGTTTCGGAATTGCTAATATTATGTTTGTGTCCGTTAAAGAACGGACAAAAATCATTGGTATACAAAAAGCCCTGGGCTCAAAAAATTATTTTATCTTATTGCAGTTCCTTTTTGAAGCCATCATTTTATCTGTCATCGGCGGCCTGGTCGGGTTATTTTTTGTTTGGTTAACCACAATATTTCTGGCCGATATTCAATTTGCCAATGTTGAGTTTAATCTTTATCTGGATCAGTCAAACATTATCCTGGGGTTAACCGTTTCTATAATAGTCGGAATATTTTCAGGAATCATTCCTGCTATTCAGGCTTCAAGAATGGATCCCGTGGAAGCAATCAGGACGGGAAATTAAATATAGTCTGTCTATAATGTCCGATTTCTGCGTTTTTGCTCAAATTTTAAATTCTCTAATCCGCCGGCTGGCGGATACTGTGGGTTAAAAATTTATCGCATGCTTAGATCTCGAACATTATAAACCAGACACTGAATTTATTGACAGACACTAAATAGATAAAATTAAGATAAAATGAAAATTATAAGCACAACAGTTGCCTGTTTTCTTTTCGGTTTGTTCAGTTCAATGCCAATTGAAGTAGATAAGGCGACTTCACAAGAAGTAATCGGAGGTGTAGCCGGGTCCGGAAAAGTAAACGAATACAGAGTGGAAATTACAATAAAGAAAAATCCGGAAAAGATATCTCTTGAGGGTATTATCATTGATGGGCACTTTTTTGATGATTTTAAAATTATTCCCTCAGAAAACAATCTGAAACACTTTTCAAAAGAAGAACAAAAGTCCTTTTTCAAACAATCGGAAAAGGGAACAAAATTCACCTTAAGCTTTGCCAAGCGCTGGAAATCTGAAAAAAGCGGTAATCTTATTCCTCCACCCAAAAGAAATTATGAAATTCCTGATGATCTGAAAGGGAAAGACATGGTGATTTGCCGGTGGAAACAAAAGAAGAAATTTGTAGAAATACCGGAGGTTAACAAAAAAGAAACAAAACATATGCCTTAATTGCATAATGTCATTTTTTGTTCATCATATTTCAAAACAAATACCAAATCCGATCAAAAAAAGTTAGTAATTTGCAAAAGCATTAACATGTTCTCAACCGGGACGACTTAATAGAACAGTCATTCAGTCCCACAAACATCACTTTAACCAATTATATACAGATTGAAATAATAAAAATTATGAGTAAGAAATCAATATTAATAATCATGGATGGCTGGGCAGAAGCAAAGCAGGAAAATGCAAGTGCAATCAACTCAGCAAACACGCCATATATAGACAGTTTATACAATAATACAGACGTTGCCTATACGCGTTTAAAAACTTCCGGAGAGGTTGTCGGCTTACCGGAAGGACAAATGGGAAATTCCGAGGTAGGTCATTTAAATATCGGTGCCGGGCGCATTGTTAATCAAGACATTGTCCGTATTAACAAAGCTATTGAAAACAAAGAGATTGAGAACAATTCCACACTGCAGGAAGCCTTCAGCTATGCTGAAAAAAATGATAAAGCTGTGCATTTCCTTGGATTGGTATCTGATGGTGGCGTTCATTCCTCCACTAAACACCTGATGAAGTTAACTGAGATGGTGGAAAAAACAAATATCAAACGCTCCTATGTTCATGTACTTACTGACGGACGTGATACGGATCCCAAAAGCGGAATACGTTATGTGAAAGAATTGCAGGATTATTTGTCACCCCAAAAAACACGAATAGCCTCTGTTTGCGGCAGATATTACACTATGGACCGTGATAAGAGATGGGAGCGAATTAAGCTAGGCTACGATTTGATGGTCAATGGGCGGGGCAAACCCGTAAAAGATCCCGTAAAAGGAATTAAAAATTCTTATGAAAACGGTATTACAGATGAGTTCATCAAACCAATTGTAATCTTTGATGAAGAAAACCAACCGACAGGTACGATTGAAGAAGGAGATGTAGTTATCTGTTTCAATTTTAGAACAGACCGTTTGCGCGAAATTACAACCGTACTTACCCAACAAGATATGCCGGAGTATAAAATGCAGACAATTGACTTATACTATGTAACTATGACAAGGTATGACGAAAATTTCAAAAATATACATGTAATTTTCTCAAAACCTGACCTAAAAAACACCATGGGAGAAGTCATAGCAAAAAACGGCATGAAGCAATTACGCATTGCCGAGACCGAAAAATATGCCCATGTAACCTTTTTCTTTTCAGGTGGTCGCGAAGTACAATTTGAAAATGAAGACCGGATTTTAGTTCCTTCGCCCAAAGTTCCTACATACGACTTGCAACCTTCCATGAGTGCTCACGAAGTGCGTGATAAAGTAATTGAAGCGTTGAATAAAAACACTTATGATTTTGTTTGCTTAAACTTCGCCAATCCTGATATGGTAGGACACACAGGAGTTTTTAAAGCTATCGTGGAGGCCGTTGAAACTGTAGATAGTTGTGTTAAAGACGTGGCAGAAGCAGCTATAAACAATGACTATGCAGTTTTTATAACTGCAGACCATGGCAATGCAGACCACGCTTTAAATGAAGACGGAAGCCCCAATACAGCACATTCAACAAATCCGGTGCCTCTGTTTGTTCTGAATGCAAACATCAAACAACTAAAAAACGACGGGAAACTTGCTGACATTATCCCTACAATGCTTACAGTGATGGATGTTTCTATTCCCAAAGAGATGACCGGAAATATTCTGGCAGAAAACTAGCCTGTAATATCTATAACTAATACAGACTGGTTTAGCATTTCGTAATACATCATTACCCTAACGTTTTGAAAACTGCCGGGAAATTTTTTTATGCTTTAAAGTAAATCATTTTCAAGAAGTTAATTTATATGACATTTACTTGTTGAAAGCTTATTCCATTTTGCTTTTTTCAGCGCGGCATAAATTATTAACTTTACCTAAATTTTTGAGGAATATGAATAAGCGATGGATCATAAAAGAACAGGGAAATCAGGAAGCAATAGATCGCTTAAAACAAGAATTAGGTGTAGATGATTATATTGCCGGCCTGCTTGTTCAGCGGGGGATGGATACGTATGACAAGGCTCGCCGGTTTTTCCGGCCAAGTCTGTCGGACTTGCATGATCCATTTCTCATGAAGGATATGGACAAAGCCATCCAAAGGCTGGAATGCGCACTGGATAATAATGAAAAGATTTTGGTTTACGGCGATTATGATGTGGACGGAACAACGTCAGTTGCTTTAATTGTATCTTTTTTAAGAGAATATCATCGAAACATCAGTTTTTACATTCCGGATCGTTACGAAGAAGGTTACGGAATTTCCCAAAAAGGCATTGACTATGCTTATTCCAATGAATTTACACTTATTATAGCGCTTGATTGCGGGATTAAAGCTATTGACAAAGTAAAATATGCCAACGAAAAACAAATTGATTTTATCATTTGTGATCATCACCTGCCCGGTGATGAACTTCCGGCTGCTCACGCCATTTTAGACCCCAAACGACCCGGCGATAACTACCCATTCAAAGAACTCAGTGGTTGTGGTGTTGGCTTTAAGCTGATACAAGCCTTTGCAAAGCAAAAAAATATTCCATTTAATGAACTGGAGCAATACCTTGATCTTGTCGTTGTAAGTATTGCTTCGGATATCGTTCCTATAATCGGCGAGAACCGGATTTTAGCATATTACGGACTGAAAAGAGTTAATCAGACGCCTCGTCCGGGGTTAGAAGCAATACTGGAATATAGCAATATCAAACGAAGAATAGATCAACAACAAGGGGATGAACATGCATTTAATAAAGAACTAACGATCAGTGACCTGGTATTTGTCATCGGCCCCCGTATTAATGCAGCCGGACGAATGAAAGATGCCAAACAGTCTGTAGAATTACTTACCTGTGATGATAAACATTTTGCCTACCGGCTCGGCCAGGAAATAAACAAAAACAACGATGACCGGAAAGAACTGGATAGTTCCATTACCGGACAAGCAAATAAACTGATTTCTGAAGGAGAACGGTATGACAACCGAAAATCCATTGTCATTTATAACGAAAACTGGCATAAAGGGATCATTGGCATTGTAGCTTCACGCCTGATTGAAAAGTTCTATAAGCCAACAATTGTGCTTACTTTATCAAATAATAATCTGATTACGGGTTCGGCCAGGTCCATAAAAAACTTTGATATTTATAATGCAATCTCAAGCTGTAGCGATTTACTGGACAGCTTCGGTGGCCATAAATATGCTGCCGGCTTATCAATGAAACCCGAAAATCTGGATACATTTATCGAACGATTTGAGCAATACGCATCTGAAAATATCAGCGATCATGAAATGGTTCCCGAAATAGAAATAGATTCTGAATTGCCGTTGGATGCTATCAGCCCTAAATTCTTTCGCATTCTGAAACAGTTTGCTCCCTTTGGCCCGGGGAATATGGCTCCCCTGTTTATGACCCGAAGGATTGTAGACAACGGTTATTCAAAAGTTGTCGGCAAAAATCATTTAAAACTTAAAGTTGTACAGCCTGATAACTATGAGCTGAAGTTTCCGGCTATTGCCTTTCAACAAGGGCATCAGTATAACAAAATGAATCAAATGCCGTTTGATATTTGTTACCATATTGAAGAAAACACATGGAATGGCAATACAACATTGCAATTGAACATTAAAGATATAAAGTTTCCTGATAATTCGTAATACTTTTTTCTGTGATCAAAAAAGAAACAGCAGAAGAGATAAAAACTGCAGCCCGCATTGAAGAAGTTGTGGGAGAGTTCATTTCCCTGAAACGCAGGGGGACGAACCTGTTAGGCTTGTGTCCTTTTCATAACGAAAAAACGCCTTCTTTTACGGTCAGTCCGGCCAAAGGCATATACAAATGTTTTGGTTGTGGAGCCTCCGGCGATGCCACTCGCTTCTTAATGGAGCATGAAAAATATAGCTATCCGGAAGCCCTGAGATATTTGGCCGGGAAATACAATATCCACATTGAGGAAACAGAGAGCACTGAAGAAGAAAAACAAGAGGAAAAAGAGCGGGAGAGCTTAATTGCTGTTAACAGCTTTGCAGCAAAACATTTTGTAAACCGCCTATGGAATTCGGATGAAGGAAAATCGATCGGCCTGGCCTATTTCCGCAACCGCGGTTTTACCGATGCCATTATTGAAAAGTTCCAGTTGGGCTATAGTCCGCAAAAATGGGATGACCTAACTGCAGAAGCCTTAAACCAGGGGTATAAGCTTTCGTACCTGACCAAAGCGGGCCTTACCATTTCGAAAAATAACCGCGATTTTGACCGCTTCCGTAACCGGGTAATATTTCCCATTCACAATATGACCGGTCGCGTTATTGCCTTCGGCGGACGAATACTGAGCAATGACAAAAAGCTACCCAAATACGTTAATTCGCCCGAGACAGAAATTTATAACAAAAGCAAAATTCTTTACGGGATCTACTTTGCCCGGAATGCGATTTCCAAAGAAGACAACTGTCTGCTTGTAGAAGGTTATACGGATGTAATTTCATTGCATCAATCCGGCATAGAAAATGTTGTGGCCTCTTCCGGAACTTCTCTCACCAAAGAGCAGATCAGTCTTATCAAGCGGTATACAAGCAATGTTACTGTTTTGTTTGACGGAGACGAAGCCGGGTTAAAAGCCTCATTCCGTGGCATTGATATGATTTTGGAGCAAGGGATGAATGTAAAGCTTGTACTTTTCCCTGAAGGTGAAGACCCCGACTCCTACGCCAGAAATCACCGCTCGGAAGAAATCCGCCAATTCCTTGAAGAAAATGCTAAGGATTTCATTGTCTTCAAAACAAACATCTTACTTAAAGATGCTCAGGATGATCCCATTAAGCGAGCTGAATTAATCAAAGATATTGTTCAGACAATTAGCAAAATTCCCGATCAGATCAAACGCAGCATATATATCAGAGAATGTTCATCCATTATCGATATGCAGGAACAAACCCTGCTAAATGAGATGAATAAATTATTGCGTAGCCAATACCGCAAAGATCTGAAAAAACAGGAATATGCTCCCGAACCACAGACAACAGAAAAAACAATTGATGTCCAACAAAAAGACCCGGAGCAGGAAGCTATTGAAATACAAGAAAAAAATATCATCCGGTTATTGCTAAATTATGGCCATCAATCGTATGTTCCGGATGAGGAAAACATTGACAGGGAGGATCCGGAAAATTATATTAATGTTGCTGAATTTATCGTAAATGATTTGACCACTGATGACATCCAGTTTATTTTTCCCGTTTATCAGAAAATATTCGACATATACAAATCTTTTATCGATGAAGAGGAAATAAAAGACAACAAAACCATAACACATCATGAGGACAAAGAGATAGCTGAAACCGCTATCAACCTCTTAGCGGAACCTTTTGAACTGAGTGAAAACTGGGCAAAAAAACACAAAATACATATCCAAAAGGAATCGGATATCCTTGAAAAAACAGTTGTACATTCTTTGTTGGCATTCAAATTAGACAAACTTAAACAACAAAAGCACAATATTCAGGAAAGTTTGAAAAATATGGATGAAAATAGCGATAATGCAGATGTTATAAAACGGATGAAACAAATTGATAATCTGAACAAGAAAGTACAAGAAATAGCAGATAAGCTTGGCCGTATAGTCCTTCGTTAGCTCATTCTTTCTTTTCTTAAAATAATCTTAGCCTGAAAGCTATACCTACTTATGGATCAAAACAAAACCATATTATTTTTCAACACAAATAAGAGCTGGGGAGGCGGCGAAAAGTGGCATCTGGAAATGGCAAAAGCCTTTGTCAAAAAGAATTATGTTGTCCATGTTTTTGCTCATGAGTATGGGGAATTGCTAAAGCAAAGTCAGCAGGAAAAAATTCCCATAACACCAGTTAAAGTAGGAAAATTATCTTTTCTAAACCCCGTTAAAATTCAATCTGTAGCTCGCAAAATAAAAGATATCAATCCGCAGGTTATAATTTTGAATTTGCCTTCAGACATGAAAGCCGGAGGCTTAGCCGCGAAAAAGGCAGGAGTTCCGAATATATTTTATCGCCGTGGCACGGCTTTGCCCGTAAAAGCTCATTGGATAAACCGCTATTTCTTTAAACACATTCTAACCGGGGTAATTGCCAATTCTCATAAAACAAAAGAGCTTATCAATAAAAACCACCTATTAATTGCTAATGACAGAATACATGTAATTTATAACGGCATAGAAAACATTCCGGAGTTGACCGAAAAGCAGCCTGCCGTTAATTTTATTATTGGTAATGCCGGAAGGTTAGTTGCTCAAAAGGGTCAGGATTATCTTATTGAACTGGGAAAATCGCTGGCTGCTGATATCAATAACTTCCAAATTCATATTGCCGGTGACGGCCCCTTAAAAGATCAGTTGCAGTCTTCTATAAAAAAGCACAATCTTTCTGATAAGATACTACTTACCGGTTTTCATACTGATCTATCGGGGTTTTATCAATCTATTGACGTATTTATTCTGCCCTCTCGCTGGGAAGGTTTTGGCTATGTTATGGCTGAGGCCATGTTGCATAAGGTTCCTGTAATAGCTTTTGATATCAGCTCCAATCCGGAACTAATTAAGAACGGTAATACCGGATTTCTTTGTCCGATGGGAAACATTCAAAAGCTAAAAGAAAAAGTCCTGTATTTAAAAGACAATCCGCATAAGCGTGAAGAAATGGGAAAGAATGCCAGAGAATGGGCTTTAAAAAACTTCACCATGGAGAAGTCTGTTCAAGCGCTGGAGAAAGTCATCGTTTCTTCGTAAAAATATTTCTCCTTCCCCAAAGCAAAAAGGAATAGAAAAAGGCAAAGAAATTAGCTCCCACTTGTGTTTCTAAAGTATCTTCAGTAACCATTGACATAAGCACAATATAGAGAAAAACTACAAACAAAGCTTCTTCCCAGGCTCGTGCAGCAAATACCGGATAAAACAAGAAAAGTAAAAACAAGCCCAGTCCTAATAGGCCCAGAGTAGCTCCAATCCGCAGATATTGATTATGGGAACGCAGTCTGTATTCTTCATCCAGTTTGGTCTCCATTTCTTTATATTCCTTGTTAAAGCTTTGGTTAATGTCTCCTGTTCCTACGCCAATTAACGGATTTCCCCGGATAATTCCTAACGCAGCTTTCCAGTATTCAAGTCGTTGCAATACGGAATGCCCGCTGGGATCGCCGTGTAGCCTGTAATTTTTATATTCATAAATAATTTGCGACAGCCGTGCCCTCAGTGAAGACCTTTTCATATAATTAATATTGGCAATACCATTCTCAATGGCTTTTACTTCATCCTGCTTCAGCTTATTCACACCTTTGGCATCCTTGCGGAAACCTTTAGAATTCAAAAATCGAATGAGCGTATATTTTAGTTTCTGGTTTTTTTTATCATAACCGGAATAAGGAATATCACTACGTTTATTCCATGCCTTTTTCATTTCCGGCTCACAGATATACAGATAAATATAATGACCGTTTTCATGCCATGTGCTTGTGGTATCATGATAATAGGGATTGCCCTGTGCAGTAGTCTCCTCAAGTTCTGAAAAGTCGACTTCAGGGGCTACCAGCTCTTCGTTGATAATATTACGGGCAAAAAATACCGCCAATAACGCTATTGCCACTAAGGAAACAAAACTTATCACCCGCACCCAGATTTTACCTTTTCTGAAAATCATGTAAATTAACATCAGCATGCCCAGTGAAAGTGTAATTCCAAGTCCCGTAACGGATTCTAACAGCACCAGAAACACCAGTATCCAGGCAGCAAAAACAACCATTAACAGCCTGAGATACCACAACATGGTATTCCAGGCAAAATATATACAAGCGAAAAAAGCCAGGCTGAGCATTAATCCAAAGCGGATATGTGAAATGTAGGGAGAAATATTGCGGGTGTCCAGCACATCTGTTGTGGCTAAAATATAAGTGGAAATTCCGGATCCTACGAGTGTTGCACCAACAAAAAATCCGATTACATAAGTCCATTGTCGCCTGCTAAGCGCCGGAGCTGTAGAAATAACGAAAGGTAATATCAGGATGGGTAATTTTATGCGAAGCTCTTTAAGACCATGTTCCATATTACCCATGGAATAAAACATCCCAATTACAAACAAGACATAAATAGCTGATAGCATCCAGGCTGATGGTGTACGGAAAAACTGCCGTATTCTATCCATCAGTCTGTTGTTCATCAACCAGCCGGCAATGATAATAAATTCAGAGACACTGATCATGAACTTTGACAAGGGCAAGGATGCAGCTAAAAGCACCAATCCGAAAATATATATTCGCTCCCCGACAAATGATTTGTTTAATGCTAACTTCACTTTCCGCTAATTTAATCTATTATTTGTTATTCTCGTTTTTCAAAAGTAGTTGATATAACTTCCCATATCGCAAAAATCGTGAATAAGCTGAGTTTTTGCAAATGATAAATCCATAGAACCCATCACGAAATCCTCCTTTGAAAAAGTAGTCGCGGAGGAACCGCACAAACGGGCTAAACAACATTTTAAACAACACAACAGGTTTCTGTTTGTCTGTCATTGAATTTGCAGAGATTGATGTAAATTTATTGATTTGTAATACGTGTTCCTCAATAGTATAATAAGAGTAATGCAATAAGTCTCCTTTCAAATGAAGAATAGCAGTATTCTCGGATAAAATCACCCTGTCATGCGGATTCACACCGCCCCATTTTCCGGATTTGCGATTCCATAAGCGCACTTTTCGATCCGGATACCACCCACTATGATAAATCCATTTTCCGCAATAGTTTGTCAACCGGTTCACAGAAAAAGCCTGAGTGTCATTTTCCGGTTGATTTTTGATCTCCAGAATCGAATTCTTCAATTCATCTGACAGTGCTTCGTCTGCATCTAAAGACAAAATCATATCATGTTTTGTTTGCTCTAAAGCAAAATTCTTTTGTTGGATATGCCCATCAAAAGGATTTTCTATAAACGTCACATCAAAATTTTGACAAATTTGTTTTGTCCGGTCTTCGGAAAACGAATCCACAACAACAATTTCATCGGCCACAGCCTGCACCGACTCCAGACAGCGTTGAATATTCCGTTCCTCATTATATGTTATAATAGCTGCAGATATCTTCATCATTCCGACCAAAATTTAGGTGAAAATAAAATTAATACAGTAAACAATTCAAGTCTTCCAATTAGCATTAAAAATGAAAGAAACCACTTTCCAATGTCAGGAACAGCAGCATAATTATCAACGGGTCCTACATTTCCAATTGCGGGTCCTATATTGCCGAGCGTAGCAATAACAGAACCTATAGACGTGTCAAAATCAAGACCGACAAGAACCATTATCAACGTTCCAAAACCAAAGATCAGCATATATAGAATAAAGAACGCAAAAATATTGGAAACAATATCACGCGGAACGGTTTTATCATTTAGCCTGACAGGAATAAAAGCTCTTGGATGCAAGAGGCGGCGAAACTCCACTGCAGTACTTTTCAAAATCATAAGCTGTCTTACAGCTTTTAGTCCTCCACCTGTTGATCCGGCTGAACCTCCCGTAAACATCAGGATGAACAAGAATATCCAAATAAAGGAAGGCCAGGCCATATAATTTGTCGTCACATATCCTGTTGTTGTGGTTATTGACACAACCTGAAACAAAGAATCGCGAATGGCCTTTTCATTAGATATGTCTGTATTGAGAATTAATAAGACAGCAACAATAATGCTTGCAGCAAATAATAATTTTAAATAATAGCGATATTCTTCATTTTTAAAAATATCTTTCAATCGTCCGTTTAGCACCATAAAATGAAGGGCAAAATTCGTTCCAGCAAGTACCATAAAGAGAATAATAACATACTGAATATAGGGGGAAAATTCAGCTATACTGGCATTTTGTGTGGAAAAGCCACCTGTTGCGACAGTACCAAAAGTGTGGCATAATGAATTAAAAAAATCCATTCCGCCAAACATTAACAACCCTGTTTGTAAAACAGTTAACAGAAGATAAATCCCCCACAATCTTTTGGCAGTGCCTGCCACTCTTGGGTGAAGTTTATCCGGAGTAGGCCCCGGAACCTCAGCTATAAAAAGCTGCATACCTCCAATACCGAGGACAGGCAAAATTGCCAGTGAAAACACGATTATACCCATACCTCCGATCCAGTGTGTCAAGCTTCTCCAAAACAACAACCCTTTCGGTATACTTTCTATATCGGTAAGTATAGAAGCTCCTGTCGTTGTAAACCCGGAAATCGTCTCGAAAAAAGCATTTGTAAATGAGGGGATAGCCCCACTCAAAACGAAAGGTAAAGCACCGAATAACGAAATAATGATCCAGGTGAAAGAGACAATAATATATCCTTCGCGCTTGCCAATTCCGGCTTGCTCTTTGGACTTACTAAACAATCTTATGATAAACCCGGCCAGGATAGTAAGAAGAGCAGAATATAGCAATGCATTAAAATCTTCACCTTCATAATACCATGAAAATCCTAATGCAGTAAGCATAAAAGCACCTTCGATCATAACTAATGAACCAAGTACTCTACGAATTACCCTTGTATTTAACTTATTCCATCTGGCCATTCCTGTCTGCTATAACAAAGTTAAATTATTATTGATCTTTCTAACTAAAAAAAGCGATTAACTTTTGATTTAGCATTGGGCAAAGCAAAAACAACCACATGGTCTTCGGGCTTAATTTGTAAGTCCCCGACTGCAATCAAACTTTCTTTTTCCCGAATCACACCGCCAATAATTGCATTTTCAGGAAACCGTAATTTTTTTAGTGGTTTTTTCGTTACCGGAGAATTAGGCTTTGCAACAAATTCAAGTACTTCCGCATCTATGCCACTTAAACACTTCAGGTTAGAAACTTCGGCTTTCTTTGTAAATCGTGTAATATAGCTTGCTGTTATAAGCTTTTTATTGATAATGGTGTCTATACCTATACTTTGGGCAATATCTATATATTCAATATTTTCTACAAGGGAAATAATCTTTTTCACTCCATAACGCTTTGCAAGCAAAGAAGTTAAAATATTTGTTTCCGAGTCATCCGTAACAGCAATAAACGCATCAATATTACGGATTCCCTCATCCTGAAGAAGCTTCATATCGCGCGCATCGCCATTGATGATCAAAGTTTCATCTAAAATATCGGATAGATCGGAGCACCTTTTTTCATCTTTATCGATTAATTTGATGGAGATTTTTTCCTCCAATTTACGTGCTGTAAAGCGCCCAATACGGCCACCGCCGATGATCATTATTTTCCGAATGGGTACTTTTTGGATGCCGGCGAGTTCGAAAACTTTTTTTACGGAATCCGGTTTGGAAATGACATAAGCCGTATCATTCAGTTCAAAGGAATCCGTACCTCTGGGAATAATTGTTTGTCCTTCGCGCCGGATAGCCACAGCCCGAAATCCTAAACTGCCATATTCTTTATTGATATCGATCATGGTTTTGCCGATAACCTTTGCATTTTTATTCAAAGGAATGGAAAACAAGGATAGTTTCCCATGTGAAAATTCAAAAGTTTCACTTACAGCAGACTGGCTTAAGAGATTCACGATTTCCTTTACTGCAATACCTTCCGGGCTTACAAGAGAGTCAATTCCTAACTCCTGGAACATCGTTTTGTTTTGTTTTGTAAGGTATTCCGGATTATTAACCCTGGCAATAGTACGCTTCGCCCCTAATTTTTTTCCTAATATGCCTGTCAGGATATTTGTTCGCTCATCATGAACCACTGACAACAATAAATCGGCTGATTGCACACGGGCTTGTTTTAACGTATCTATGGAAGTAGAATCACCTGTAATTGCAAGAAGGTCTGCATCAGACTCGACCATCTTCAACAGCTCCCGGTTTTGATCCACGATCGTTATATTATGTTGATCATTTGTAAGCAATTTCGCCAGATGAAATCCTACCTCTCCGTCTCCGGCAATAATAATGTTCATATATCTTTTCTTTTTAATAATGTAAAAATAGCAGGATAATTACCGCCTGATACATTAGTTTTTAATATACTACGCTATTTACTGTCTGTCTATAAAGTCGAGTGTTTGATTCAGAATGTTCGAGATCAAGGCCTGCCCCGCATTTATCGGGGGCGTGCGAAAATTTTAAACCGCAGTATCCGCCAGCCGGCGGATTAGAGGATTTAAAATTTGAGCAACAACGCAGATATCGGACATTATGGACAAACACTATTTAATATAAAAAATCATCATAGGGATATCGCTGTGTATGGATTTTTCGCACTTTTTTATAGAGTGTATCCCGTAATTCGTCAATATTTATTTTGTTCTTCGCTGATATAAACAAAACCGGATAGTTTTCATTAGCCATCCAGGTCTTCTTTAACTCTGACAAAGGTACATATTCCTTTTTATCTGTTTCCACAAGCATTTCAAAATCCTTTTCTACCGATGGATATGCATCTATTTTATTGAATACAAGGATATATTCTTTTTCACTACTGTCAATTTCAGCTAATGTCTGGTCAACAACGTTAATCTGTTCTTCAAAATTATAATGTGATACATCCACAATATGGACAATAATATCCGATTCCCTGATCTCGTCAAGGGTGGATTTAAAGGACTCCACCAGACTATGGGGCAATTTCCGGATAAATCCAACCGTATCGGATACCAGAAACGGCAGATTACCAACAGCTACTTTTCGCACTGTAGTATCCAGGGTAGCAAATAATTTATCTTCAGCAAATATTTTAGACTTACTCAATAAATTCATCAGCGTAGATTTGCCTACATTCGTATAGCCTACCAAAGCTACCCGCACTAATTTCCCCCTGTTTTTTCTTTGTGTTGCCTTCTGTTTATCAATTTGTTGCAGTTGTCTCTTTAGCCGTGTAATTTTATCGCGCACAATCCGTCGATCCGTCTCGATTTCTCTTTCTCCGGGACCTTTCATGCCAATGCCCCCTTTTTGTTTAGACAGGTGGGTCCACATTCCAGTCAGCCGCGGCAATAAATACTCATACTGGGCCAGTTCTACCTGAACCTTGGCATGAGACGTACGCGCACGATTAGCAAATATATCCAGGATTAAATTCGTACGGTCTAATATTTTACATTTAAACTCTTTTTCAATATTTCGCATTTGTGAGGGCGTCAGTTCATCATCAAACACTACCGTATCCATTTGATGCTCCAGGATATATGACTTTATTTCATTTATTTTTCCGGTTCCGACAAATGTCCGTGGATTGGGTTTATCTAACTGCTGCGTAAAACGTTCATAAACCTTCCCTCCGGCTGTCTCTACAAGAAACTCAAGTTCATCCAGATACTCATCTATCCTGTATTTATCTTCCTTACCAGTAATTAACCCAACCAGAACAACGCGTTCTCCCGTCTGTTCCGTTATCTTTTTATCTAACATATCCTATTCCAATCTCTAAAAAATTTTGGCTACAAAGTTCTGAAATTTCGGTTGATAATTAATACACTTCGTAAAAAAAGCATACAAATAAAGCTTTTGTTCACAATTTATTCTATTTTTCTGTAGGCATACATTCGCCCAAGGTAAAAAACAGCAATTGCAAAAAGCAACAGGAATAATGAAAACTCGCTCCACGAAGTAAACTCATAAAGTAGCAAGAATAGTTTAAATAACGCAGAAATGCCCAATAATGAAAAAATAATTATCCGGCATGGATAACGCGACGGCAATGCAACAACCAAAGCCAACAGTAAAAACAACAAGAAAAGTAGGATATTTCCAAAATCAGCCCAAAAAAGATTACTTAACATATCTACTTTCCCGGGTGGAAATATCAGAACAGCCAAATAGTTGATCATTGTCAATTTTAATAACCATTCCGTAAATATAGAAAGTGGTTTTCGTTTCATCAGTTTTGCTCGTTTATTCAAAAGAAAATCCTGATATCCCGTTCCATAAATAATTTATCGAGCCGCAAATTGCCCGTTTCGCCTATAATTACTTAAGATTCCCTTTCTTATTTTGACCATAAAGATAAGATTAATTTATCTCATTGTCAAAATTTTATATATAAAAAAATTCGCTTTTATTTAAAACCGGTTGTTACTGAATACGGTTCATTTCTTGTTGCCGATGGCTACAAAAAGTAAAGAACCGGATAAAAGCAATCCGTAAAAAGAGAGGTTATTATTTATTACAAATCCTAATTGTAAGATTTGATAAATGGACAATCCGGCAATAATTAGTCCTGAAAGGATTGTAAGAGTGTGCTTTTTGGCAAATCCGCCAAAGAAAAGCAATAAAGCAAAAAGATGAAAAGCAGCAGCGATATAAAAAGAAACGGATGAAAAGTTCATGGGTTTTAATAAATGAAAAAACCGGGTATATACAGCCAATAGAATAGCAATTCTTATAAGCCATGAAAATAGAGGGAATAAACTTTTGACTGGTTTCATTGGAATAAAATTTAAATATAGCTTAATACTTATTCTTCAGGGTTTTGATTTTCGCTTTGAACCAGGATTTTTGTTGAATTGATCCGTTTCATTTTTTATCAAAAAGTCACAGGGTGTCTTATTGCATTCTATTTTTTTTAATACCCCGTTTGTTATTGAGCAATCTGTGACTATCAATAGCGTTAAAACTTGTTTTTGAATCCGATAATTTCACGAACCTGCCGGATGGTTTTCCCGGCATTTTCTTTTGCTCGTTCAGCCCCACGCGCAAAAACTTTATTCAGGTACTCTTCATTTTGATGCAATTCATCGATATTTTGCTTAATTGGTTCAATAAACCTCACTACATCCTCAGCCAATTGTTTTTTCATGTCTCCATAGCGAATCTTACATTCGTTATATTGTTCATCAAAGTAGGCAACAGTATCGCCGGATGAAACTATGGACATCAACTTAAAAAGGTTTTGTATTACCTCCGGTTTTTCCTGGTCTTTTTGCGTTGGACCGGCGTCCGTAACCGCTCTCATTATTTTTTTGCGTGTTTTTTTGAGGTCTTCTGCCAGGAATATTGCATTATTACCTGTTTCCGATTTTCCCATTTTTCCGCTTCCATCCAATCCCGGTACTTTGATGAGGTTATCGCCAAAATTATAAGCTTCGGGTTCCGGAAAATAATCTACTTTATACATGTTATTAAAGCGGCGGGCAAATGTACGCGTCATCTCCAGATGCTGCTGCTGATCTTGTCCTACAGGCACTTTAGAAGCATGATGTAATAAGATATCTGCAGCCATAAGCACCGGATAGGTTAAAAGTCCTGCATTGATATTTTGTGGTTGTTTGCGGGCTTTTTCCTTGAAGGAAGCTACACGTTGCAACTCGCCCATGTAAGCATTCATATTTAACAAAAGATATAATTCCGCAACTTCCTGCACATCACTTTGTAGATAAATAGTCGCTTTTTCCGGATCCAAGCCACAAGCTAAATATTCAACCAAAACATTTTTAACACTTTCTGTTAAATCCCCGGGTGTCGGATGTGTCGTAAGAGAATGATAATCTGCTATAAAGAAATAACAATTATGCTCTTCCTGTAATCGTAAAAAATTCTTGACTGCCCCGAAATAATTTCCCAGATGCAGATTCCCTGTTGGTCTTATACCGCTTACAATTTTGTCCATTTCACACTCATTTTAAGTTGCAAAAATAATAAATTCCGGACTCTAATTATGGACTTATTGTATTTGAAAAAACGGGTCTATAAAATTATTGGGGACAAATCCCGAAGGGATCAAAAGCCGTTTAACTATCAGGATCATGCAAAATGAAGCATATCAAATGACAAGTTCCTCTGCAAATTTTTCATCCATGAAAGTTGAAGTAAAAAAAACCATTACTTTCGCAGCCAAAATAAACGATATGATTGTTGTTGATGATATTTTGATATCGGATTTTCTGTCAGAGGAATTCTTCTGTTGCGATCTACAAAAATGCAAAGGCAATTGTTGTGTTCTGGGAGACTCCGGAGCTCCTCTTGAAGCAGAAGAAGTTGGAATTATTGAAGACTTAATGGAGGATATCAAACCATACATGAGGCAAGAAGGAATTGAAGTAATCGAAAATCACGGTGTCATTGAGTATGATGAAGAAGGTAACTTTGTTGCTCCTTTGGTAAATGGGGAAGAATGTGCTTTTGCTTACTTTAAAAACGGGATAGCACTCTGTGCTATTGAAAAAGCCTGGCAGGAAGGCAAAATAACTTTTCAAAAGCCGGTTTCATGTCACCTTTATCCAATCCGGATTTCTACCTTCAATAATCGTGATGCAGTTAATTATCACCATTGGGATATATGCGATCCGGCAAGAAAATTTGGACGAAAAGATAATATTTCATTGTATAAATTTACTAAAGATGCTTTGACGCGGAAATATGGCAAGGAATGGTATGAAAAGCTTGTCAAAATCATTGAAGAAAATAAATAGTGCCTGCTGAAAAACACAAAATAAACTGATATTGTATATTTTATAAAGGTTAATTGTTTATAAAAAAAGTTTTTAGACAATTACTTTCAAAAAACTTTGCATTTCTTTGAGTCAATATTTTGTTAGCCTGTAGCACATCATCTACTGCGTTGGCATCGGCTCGCAGTATTCATATACCGCTTCACCTTGCCGCCTTGTATCTGATGCACTACAGCCTTTTTCAGCATACACTAAATAGTGCCTGATCTTAATGTTAAAATTTGATAACTTCTTCAAAGCTACGTTAATTCCCATTAAAAGCAGGCACTAACTCAGTAAGTGGGGCTATTTATTCTTATTATTGTTGTTGAGTTTCATCAACAAACTGACGCCCGGCCAGCTCCTTATCGATCATCATAAGCGCATGAGGTTTACCTTCGGTCATCTCTACTTTATTCAATAGTTCATCTGCATTGGCTTCTTCTTCTACCTGCTCACCTACAAACCACTGCAACATGTTGTTGGTCGCATGGTCTTTTTCCTGAACAGCCAGATTTACCAGATCATTAATGGATTCAGTAACTACACGCTCATGTTTGAGTGTTTCTTCAATCACCGTACGAGTATCGGCCCATTCTGTAGGCACTTCCATAATTGGTTTCAAAAGAACACGGCCACCACGGTCATTTATATAATCAAATATCTTCATCCCATGGGTAACTTCTTCATGATATTGTACCCGCATCCAATTGGCAAATCCGGGCAAATTGTTATCTTCAAAATAGGCAGCCATTGATAAATACAGATAAGCTGACCATAATTCCTTGTTAATTTGCTCATTTAGAGCTTTTTCCATCTTTTTTGTTAGCATAATTTTTCTTTTTTGTTTAAGATTTAAACAAGCCAATTTATGAAATGTTCAGTATTAATCACGCAAAGCATTTGCACCGCTTGTAATCTCCATAATTTCATTTGTAATCGCGGCTTGTCTTGCTTTATTGTAAGATAGTCGCAGTTCACGCAACAAGTCTTTTGCATTTTCCGTTGCCTGATGCATGGCTGTCATGCGGGCCCCATGTTCAGCAGCGTGAGACTCGAGAAATAGTTTGTAAAACTGAAGTTTCAGTATCTTGGGCACCAATTCTTTTATAATTTGCTCCTTATCAGGCTCATAAATATATTCCGTTTCAATGGACTGACTCGTCTTATCGTTTCCGTCCTCATTGTTTTCTTCTGAAACAACAGGCAAGAACTTTTCCGAGGTCAAGATCTGAGTCGCGGCATTTTTAAACCTGTTATACACAAATTCGATATGATCATATTCGCCGGCCACAAAACTCTGCATCAATTTCTCAGCCATGCTTTTAACCCCTTCAAAAGTGGGCTTCTCAATCATATCCTCATCGTTTCCGATAACCTGATAATTTGACTGAGCAAAATGCTGAATTACTTTTTTTCCCACCGCATATATATACAATCTGTTATTGTTTTTTTGTTCTGAAAACTTTTTCGCAATAACATCTTCCGCTTTTTCAATAACATTGGTATTAAAAGCTCCACATAAGCCTCTGTTCGAGGCTATGACAATCAACAGCACTTTGTTTTTTTCACGCTCCTTAGCATAAGCTGACCTGACAGATGAATCAGAGGAAATATGTTGCATAATTTCCTGCAACTTTTCATCATAAGGTCGCATCTTCAACAGGGCATTCTGTCCTTTTCTGAGCTTCGAGGCAGAGACCATTTTCATAGCACTGGTAATCTGCTCAGTATTTTTGACAGAAGCTATCCGGTTACGTACTTCTTTTAAATTCGCCATAACATTTTGTTATTAGCATGATGCCGTATCATTACAGCATTATTGTTTTGTATATTGTTTTTCAACATCCTTTGCGATGCTTGTCAACTTTTCTTTCACTTCATCGGTAATTTTACCGGACTTCAGTACATCCAACACATCTTCGCGATGTCTTTCTTCAATCAAATGCAAATAAGCCTCCTCAAATTCTTTCACTTTTTCGATAGGAATATTTTTCATCAGATTGTTTGTTCCGGCAAAAATGATAGCAATTTGCTTTTCCACATCCATCGGGGAATATTGATTTTGTTTGAGGATTTCCACATTTCGATAACCTTTATCCAGCACAGCCTGTGTGGAAGCGTCAAGGTCGGAACCAAACTTGGCAAACGCTTCTAACTCGCGGAAAGATGCCTGGTCTAATTTAAGCGTCCCGGCTACTTTTTTCATGGATTTAATCTGGGCACTTCCACCAACCCTTGAAACGGAAATACCTACATTAATGGCGGGCCGAACGCCGGCATTAAACAGGTCAGATTCCAGGAAAATCTGCCCATCGGTAATAGAAATAACGTTAGTAGGAATATAGGATGACACGTCTCCTGCCTGAGTTTCAATAAGGGGTAATGCGGTGAGTGAACCTCCGCCTTTAACCATGTGCTGTATAGATTCCGGAACATTATTCATTTGCTCAGCAATAGAGTCAGAATCGATAATTTTAGCCGCACGTTCCAGCAATCTGGAGTGCAAATAAAACACATCGCCGGGATAAGCTTCTCGTCCTGGTGGCCGGCGCAATAACAGGGAAACCTCACGATAGGAAACCGCTTGTTTGGATAAATCGTCATAAATAACTAATGCATGACGTCCTGTATCACGGAAAAACTCGCCGATAGAAGCACCGGCAAATGGAGCATAAAACTGAAGTGCTGCAGGGTCTGACGCCGAAGCAGAAACAATCACCGTGTAATCCATTGCGCCTTTCTCTTTCAGTGTACTGGCAATTTGAGCTACTGTAGAGCCTTTTTGGCCTATAGCCACATAAACACAATATACAGGGTCTCCTTTGTCATAAAACTTTTTCTGATTGATAATTGCATCTACGGCAATCGCTGTTTTCCCGGTTTGACGGTCTCCAATAATCAACTCCCGCTGGCCTCTTCCAATTGGTATCATCGAATCGATTGCTTTGATACCGGTTTGAAGTGGTTCTTTAACAGGCTCCCTGTAAATAACTCCCGGTGCTTTTCTTTCCAGGGGCATTTCATAACGCTCGCCTTTAATTTCTCCACGTCCATCTACAGGCTCTCCTATCGTATTGACAACCCGGCCAAGCAAACCTTCTCCGACATTTATAGAGGCAATATTTCCTGTTCGTTTTACTTTATCGCCTTCCATAATATCGTGTGTTTCACCAAGTAAAACAGCTCCTACGTTATCTTCTTCCAGATTTAAAACAATAGCTTTTACTCCACCTTTTTCAAATTCCAATAATTCGCCGGCTTCTGCATTATCAATACCATATATGCGTGCAATTCCATCTCCAACTTGCAAAACACTCCCGACTTCTTCCAGGTGATCTTCATGTTTATATCCACTTAGTTGTTCTCGTAATATTGCAGATACTTCTGCTGGTTTTATTTCTGCCATGATCAATCGGTTTTTCTATTCTAAGATTAATACTTTCCTTGATAAATATTTGTTTTAAATTTTTGGGATAACTCATTAATCCGTTTTCGTAAACTCATATCAATTTCCAAATCATCCACTTTGAGTACCATTCCGCCAATGAGATCTTCATTTACATCTTCATCCAGCTCCACAGTTGCTTTCGTTTGTTCTTCCAGTGTTTGAATAATTATTTGCCTTATTTCGTCATTTACTTTGTGAGCTGTTGCCAAATGGGCCGTTTTAATATTTTTGTGTTTCTTATAATAAACAACAAATTGAGAAGCGATGTCATAAATATATGGGCCCCGGTTTTTACTAACAATGATCATGAGGTAATTGAGAACGATTTCGCCGATATGTTTTTCAAAAATAGCTTTTACAATCGTCTTTTTCGTTTTATTATGCATTACCGGGTTTTTCAGCAATGTTTTTAACTCACGACTTTGCTGAATGGTATTATTGACTAAATCCATATCTTTTATGACTTGCTCCAGATCATTTTGTTCTAAAGCAAAATCAAAAAGAGCTTTGGCATACCGTTTCCCTATTTTGGAGTCGTTCATAGTCTAACTTAATTTTTATGGAACAATTAGTTCCGGCGTTTATGTCATAATATAAATACTATGTCAATTATCTATACATCATTGCTGTCTATTTTATAATCAGATTGCATCAATCAACTCATCGCCGTCATATTAATTGAATTGCACCTTTTCAAGTTGTTTTTTAATCAGTTGCTGATGTTTATCGTTATCAGATAACTCTTGTTTCAGAATCTTTTCGGCAATTTCAATAGACAAATTGGCTACTTCGTTTTTAAGTTCCGTCACAGCAGCCATCCGTTCATAGTGTATTTTTTCTTTAGCTTCTTCAATAATGCGGTTAGCTTCTCCTTTCGCATTTTCTTTGGCTTCATTAACAATTTTATCGCTCATCTTCCGGGCTTCTTTAAGTATCTCTTCCCGTTCTCCTTTAGCTTGATTTAGTAATTTTTCATTTCCTGCTTTTAAATTTTTCATTTCTTCACGAGCTTTTTCAGCTTCATGAAGGGCTTCATCAATAGATTGTTCCCGTTGTTTAAGAGCCCTCATTATAGGTTTCCAGGCATATTTTGCCAGGATAAAAAAGACAATCAAAAAAGCAATTGTCATCCACACGATTAACCCAAGTCCAGGTGTTACAAGTCCCATAATATTATTTTCTAAATCGTTTTACAAATACATAAAGCTCTTCCCCACAACCAACCGTTGTGGGAAAGAGGTTAATTCTGTCATTACAATACCACCATCAGCAGTGAAATTACAATAGCAAAGAAGGAAACACCTTCAATAAGAGCAGCTGAAATAATCATACTGGAACGGATATCTCCGCCAGCTTCAGGCTGCCTTGCTATAGATTCCAAAGCTGCTTTACCGATATTACCAATACCGTATGCTGCGGCTAATGCTGTTACAGCAGCGCCGATAGCAGCACCTAATTGAGCAATCGGTTGCAGGTTTGTTGCTTCTAATAATACATTTAATGTAGACATAATAATTAAACTTAAAGATTTATATTTCTATTGAATTATGTTTATATATTTAATGAGCTTCTTGCGTGGCATCTCCCAGGTAAAGCGCTGTCAACAAAGTGAAAACATATGCCTGGATAAATGCTACCAGTAATTCCAGGAAATTGATAAATACCGTAAATGCTATGGATAATACGGAAACTCCATATCCTACAGCAAGACTTCCTATTCCGAAAATAAATATCAGGCTGATAAAACCGAGTATAATGATATGACCGGCCAATATATTAGCAAAGAGTCGAACCATCAACACAAAAGGTTTTGTCAATAATCCCAGAACTTCTACCAGCGGCATCAGAGGCAATGGGAATTTCAACCACCAGGGAACACCGGGCGTATTAAAAATATGCATCCAGTAATGTTTATTCCCGGTAAATATGGTCGCCAAAAATGTGATCAGGGCTAAAGTTAAAGTAACGGAAATGTTTCCGGTAATATTAGCTCCTCCCGGAAAGAAAGGGATCAGCCCAATCAGATTAGCAAAGAATATAAAGAAAAACATGGTAAACAAAAAGGGCATAAACCGCTCATATTTATGCTCTCCGATTGAAGCTTTTCCAATATCATATCGTACAAACTGGATTAGTGGCTCCAATAAGGATTGTAGACCTTTGGGCGCACTATTGGGATTCCTTTTATATTGCTTAGCTATGGAAAGAAAAACGATAAGCATTAATATCACCGTAATAAATATCCCGGTAGCCGTTTTTGTTAGCGAAAAATCAAGTGGTTTTGCCCGGTTCTCATCCACTTCCATTGTCCCTGGTTTGACAGGAACAATATTGTTATCTTTAGTAAGTTTAAACCCCTGGTAAGGTTCATGTCCATGATGAAATTTAGAAGACATGAACGCGTGCAATTTGCCTTTATCTTTATCGTATAGAATTATCGGTAAAGGAATAGTGATATGTTTATCACCCACTGTAGCTATATGCCATTCATGGAAATCCTGAACATGCCCTAAAATCATTTCTCCGGCATTAAAAGATTCCTCATTATCGCCATTTGAAGGAGCCGCCTGAACAGCTTGCCCGTTCATAAAAAAGAAAATTGCGGATATAATTAATATACAAAGGCCTGCTTTTCTGTGTTTTACCAACATGCTTCTTTTGTTTGATTTAAATCAAGTGCTCAAAAATAGTATTTTTTAGAGAATTAATATGCTCACAGCACTAATTCCCATTTATCAAATCCTATAAACCCTTCTTTCTCCAGTCAGCTTTCTTGCTGCTTTTCATCTTCTGACTTGATCTTCCTTGTGGCCTTTACAATGGAAATCACTTCAAACCCGGTGAAGAGAACATACAAAATAAGAAATGTGATCAAAAAGTTTACTGCATCACCGGTATTCTGCAAAACATAGGTAATTAAAATTACCATAAACAGTAAAAGCTTGATCACAGTTGCAAGCATATATCGATTATTGAAACGCGTAAACTTTTGTTTACTGGCGTTTACCAATATTAAGTGAACTATGGCAGAAAGAACATAAAAAAATACAATCATAGGAAACAGCACCGGGGTCACAATCTCATCCGGGCTAAGCCATTTGAAGATTCCGGCCAATCCGGCAATGATTAGTGCAAAAATCGTTAACCGGACTAGAAAGCGCTTCATAAAGAAAGAAGACTCTTGCATTTTTCCTATTTTATTAAATCTTTTATTGCAATATAAATAGCGACTCCAACAGAAAGCAAAGATAATACAATCGTTATAACAGGAAATTCAATGTTCAACAGGTTATCCAATTCCACTCCACCCCAAACTCCGGCAACTATAACAATCATCATCTGAAAAGCAATCCCGGAATAACGAGCATAGTTATATAGCTTGGTTTTCTTTTCCTTGTTTTGATTGTCTTTCATCCGTTTTATGCTCTTTATTTGTGGACGATGAAGGATTTTCTGTCATCTGACAATTGGCATTAAAAACGGCTCCGGGTTCAATAGCCAGTTTTTTTGTAAAGACCTCACCATCAAGCCGGGCAGAAGCTTGCAGTGACAACAACTCTTCAACAACTACTTTCCCTTTTACTTTACCGGAAAATTCCGCATTTTTACATTGTACTTCTCCTTCAACATAACCTGTTTGGCCGAGAATAATTTTCTCTTTGGAGTTAATGGAACCAACAATTTTACCATCTATACGAAGGCGTCCTGTAGACTCTAAGTCTCCTTTTATGACCGTACCTGAATCAAGTATATTGATTGCATTGGTTTCTAATTCTGCTGTTTTTGCCATTTTTCTCTTTGCCATATCTATTTTATTGCAAGTTGTCAAAAGTAAGATTATTTTTATTCTCTGTCAATCCTGCCTGTTTTTAATTTGCATTATCCAAATTATCAAATTTAGAACTAAACTTAAAAACCCGAAGGAAACATTTTGTTTATTTTTTCCCGTATCCGTTCATTTCAGGTTATCCGCTGTCTCGCGGCAGGGACAAGGTAAATTGTTGTGAAAGCCTTGAAACAGTCGACTATTCCTGAGGCTTTTGATGTGTTTATACTTGCTAAACTTAACAATACAACTTAATTCTCTATATAATTATTCTCGAAGAACTCCAGATATTTCTTTACATCTTTTTGTTTATAAAATTTCGAATAATCATTAACAGAAAGCAAAAAGTGTTTTCCGCCATGGTTTTTAAAATAGTTTTGTAATTCCTGATTGCTTTTTACATTTCTGTAATATTTCAAGCCTTGTTCTGCATTATCAAACCGGCTAACGGTTAACATCTGATGTTTGCTGTCCAGATATACACTGTTAACCGATAATTTTTTTAAGCTATGAAACTCGTTATTAAAATCAGAAAATGCTACTTTTACCTCATTCATAGATAAATTTTCTACACTGAAGATAGCAACATACAATTGCATTTCATCAGGTTCATATGCATAATAACCTTTTTCTTCTTTTGCTTTTCCGGATTGTTCGGTTTCTTTTGTTTTTTCTTCTTTATCCGGTTCTATAGCATTGAGCATTTTTTTTGCTTTTGAGGCTGGTTTTGTATCTTGATAATTATCGACAACAAACCTTAAAGACTTAACATACCCTGATGAGTCAGCGGATTTTCCATAAGCAAATGCTTTTAATAAAGCTAAACGTGCTGCTGTTCCGGATTCGCTGTATCGATTCATTCCTGTATCGGCCAACGTTTTGGCTTTATCATATAATCCATCATCATAAGCCTCCCAAGCCTTTTGATAAAAGTTTTTCGCTTCATCCTGCCGGCTAGCCTGGCTTTTAAAGTAATCCGGATCTTTTATAACCCGGGCATAATCCGAATCCGGATACTGTTCAAGGATCAGGTTTTTATATTTTTCAAACTTCGTATTATTATCTAATTTTTTATGGTTCTGGTACAGATGATAATAAGCTCTTGCCTTATATTTAGAATCCGGATAGCGGTTAATAAGCTCTTCATGGCTTTCCACGGCTTTGGTAAAGTCTTTAAGTCCTTCCTGATAGATTAACCCCAGATTAAACAAGGCTTCTTTAATTATACTGTCTGACCGGGCCATCGCTGAATCGGTTAAAGGAAGGCCTTTTAAGTAATATGCTTTATCTTTATTAGTTATTTGCTTACCATTCAATGAATCCTGGGTAATTCCCGGCCCTTCACGATTATCTTCTTGCCCTCCATAACCAGCAGACCCTTTACTGCTTAAACGCCAGTTATCCTCCAGTTTCCTTTCTCCCCATTGCTGGCGGAATTCATTAAACCCAAACGACTTTGCCTGATTATTATAAAAATACCATTCACCACTGCCTCCTCCCTCACCTTGATTATCTTTCCGGTTCATTTCAGCCTGACTTTTAGCCATCTTTCTCCGCAGCTCTTCCTCATTTTGCTTTCTTTCCTGCTCACTAACATCTTCTATCAGTTTGCTGATAAACTGATCTCTTTGGGCTTCCGGCATCTGAACAATATGCTGCAGGCTATCTTGTTTCTCCACCTTCATTAAATTATCAACAAGGTCAGATAACACATCATGCCTGTTTTTCAGAGAATCATAGCTGGGATAATTCTTGGGCAGAACAAGCATAGCACTGTCATAATAAGCTTGGGAAAGCTCATATTTTCGATTGTCAAAATAGATTTCTCCTAACTCAAGGGCTGATTGTGCTTTTTGACGGTTATTATTGCTAGTAGATACTGATTTTTGAAGATAATCAATTCCTTTTTGACGATTATTTTCTTTTAAAGCTATTTGGCTTAAAGCAAAATAAATCACATCCTTATATTCTTTATTTTTAGAGTCCTCAAGCATCTCCTGCAATTCCGAACGAATATCAAAATCTTCATCTCGGTCGCCCTCGTAAGATTGAGCAATATTAATCTTGGAATAAAAAGTTAAATCATAAGAAGGATTGTTCTGAATAACTTTTTTAAAAGTACTGATTGCCTGTGCGTTTTTGTCCTGTTTTTGATAAATTTGTGCTTTTATAAACCGCATCCGGTTTTTTATATCTTTATCGTTTCCGGTTTCTATCGATTTATTAAGCCACTTTATTGCTTCTTTATAATTTTGCTCATTGATAAAGAGCTGAGCAAACACTCTGGGGTATAGCCGCTTACCTTTTTCGGTAACTTTCCCCCTTTTTGCAAAATAACGTACTTCATCTAATGCATTCAACGCCTGCTCATTATTTCCGCGTATGACATCTACCCAAGCTTTCCAGATCATAGCATCATAAGTCAGATCGTGCCGGTGATATTTGGATATCACATAATTAAATAACCGCTTCGACAGCATGTACTCCTGCTTGTAGAACTGTGCCTGGCCCATCAACAGATAAGCGTCATCAATCCAATTATTGTATTCTTTTCCATCAAATTCCATGGAATGTTTCCGGATAACCTTAGTGGCTTTATCTATTGCGCGGTCCAGCTTAGGAGAAGCTGACTGGGCAACTTTTTCATCAGCTAAACGGAATACGGGAAGAATTTCATTGAAATTATCTTCATGGGCATCCTGGATTTGTTTTACCCCTTGCTTTAGCGCCTGCTCTCCATTAAAATAAGCATTGTAATGAGCTGTAAGGTTATGAAAAACCCTTCTGGTGAAAGTATTTTTCTTTGTTGAACAGCCCCACGAACCAATTAGGATAAGTGCTATAAATGAAAGACTTATAAATATTTTGACCTTGTTTTTCAACAATCTAATTCCCGATTTACTGATTTATCTATTTAATAAACTAAAAAGGTACAAAAATATTTTATTTTTTTTAATATCCTTCAACCTCACAATAATTTGTGCAATAATGATAGATCATCCAAACAGGCTTTATCTTATCACACCTGGTTGAAGTCCGGACTCACAGAACATGAAAGAAATGCTGATTTATACTAAAAAAGAGATTATGATATCCGGCCTTTTACTAAAAATTCGTTATTCCGGATAGCGTTTTTACAAAATCAAAATGCTTATCTTTGCCTCTTAATTTAAAGGCGCTTGCGTTAAACGAAAATGAATTCGTGTTTGTTAAAAAACCCTTTCTTAATAGCCCATTTAATGAAAAAACGTGACTTAACAGACAGACACTAATTAACACTTTTTGTGCGTTAATTAAGTCAAAATTAATCAACATTTCAATGCAAAACGAAGAAAACAACAAGAAACACTGGCTTAAAAAATTCTGGCATAAATACCGGTTAGTCATTATGCAGGAAGATACTTTTGAAGAAAAGCTATCTTTCAGGCTTTCCCGGCTTAATGTTTTTGTTGTTGTTTCTTTATTATCCATTGTGCTTATTGCTGCCACAATTTATCTTATTGCTTATACGCCTTTAAAGCAATATATACCGGGATACAGTAACGTTCAATTACAAGAAGACCTATATGAACAGGTAAAAAAAACCGATTCGCTAACACGTGTCATTAATTCCAGGGAAGTATATCTGGAAAATCTAAAAAATATTTTACATGGCAATACAGATGCCTTGGTAGACACCGTATTATCAAAAAGAGATACGAATAAACAATATGATAATATACAGTTCAAAAAAAGCCCGGAAGATTCCATATTACGTGAAGAAATACAACGACTTGACAAATACAATCTGGTTTACTTTGATAATGAATATCAAAACAAAACTTATAATAACAAAACCTCAATAAGAAATTTTTTCTTTTTTCCACCACTAACCGGAAGAGTTACCAATGGATTTAACCGTCAGGATGAGCATTATGGTATTGATATCGTGGCCAAAGAGAATGACGCTGTAAAAGCTACTTTGGATGGCCGCGTCATTATTGCCAACTGGACATTACGAACCGGATATATCATTGCATTAATGCATAAAAATAATGTCCTGTCAGTTTATAAACATAATGCATCCTTGTTAAAAAAACAGGGAGAAACTGTGAAAGCGGGTGAACCCATTGCTATTTATGGAAATACAGGTGAATTAACAACCGGTCCACATTTGCATTTTGAAATCTGGCATAACGGCAGCCCGGTGAATCCAAAAGAATATATGAGTTTTCAATAAACCCAATTTTTATCAATGATGAAAATCCCCAACCATATCACTTCATATACGGTTTATCTTAAGCTGCTATATAACAGAAACTTTTAGATAGAATATGAAGAAAAGAATTGCTATATTAGGTAGCACAGGCTCCATTGGAACCCAGGCATTGAAAGTTATCCAACAGCATGAAGAATTATTTTCAGTTGAAGTGTTAAGTGCGCAAAAGAATGCCGATTTACTTATTAAACAAGCGCTAAAATACAAGCCTGATACGGTTATCATTGGCAATAAAAACTTGTACTCAAAAGTACATGAAGCATTAAACCCTTTAGATATAAAAGTTTTTGCCGGCGAAGAGTCCCTTGCACAAGTGGCCGAGATGGGCAATTCGGATTTGGTTTTAAATGCTTTGGTCGGATTTGCAGCGCTAAAACCCACATTAAACGCTATTGAGTCAGGGAAAACCCTCGCCATGGCAAATAAAGAAACATTTGCTGTTGCCGGAGAACTGGTTATCCAGAAAGCTAAACAAAAAAATGCTACTATCTTGCCTGTTGACTCGGAACACTCTGCCATCTTTCAATGCCTGGCCGGAGAACATAGTAACCCGATAGAGAAAATTTATCTTACGGCCAGTGGCGGACCTTTTAGGGAATTATCAGCCAGCCAGGTGGAAACTGTTACAAAAGAAGATGCTTTAAATCATCCCAATTGGAATATGGGGAATAAAATTACGGTTGACTCCGCTTCATTAATGAATAAAGGACTGGAAGTTATTGAAGCTAAATGGTTGTTCGATTTAAAACCTGAACAAATAGATGTCGTGGTTCATCCACAATCTATTATTCACTCAATGGTAGAATTTGAGGACGGATCAATTAAAGCACAAATGGGCCTGCCGGACATGAAAGGGCCTATTCAATATGCCCTTACTTTCCCGAAAAGAGTAAAAAACAACTTTAAGAAGTTTAGCTTTGATGATTTTTCGAATCTTACATTCAGCAAACCACGGAAAGATATTTTTCGTAACCTCGACCTGGCCTATTATGCTTTGAATAAAGCAGGAAATATGCCATGCATCCTGAATGCAGCCAATGAAATTGCTGTTGCAGCGTTTTTGAAAGAACAGATCGGTTTTTTACAAATGAGCGATATCATTGAAACAACAATGAACAAGATTACTTTTATTAATCATCCATCATTAGATAATTTAATACTTACGGATACTGAGACCAGGGCCAAAACAAAAGACCAAATAAAATCAATATCCAAACGATAAAAGCAGATAAGAATGGACGTAGTTATAAAGATATTACAATTATTATTGAGTTTGTCTATCCTCATTATCCTTCACGAGGGCGGACACTTTCTATTCGCACGCTTATTTAAAACACGTGTTGAAAAATTTTACCTTTTCTTTGACCCCTGGTTTTCGTTATTTAAGATAAAAAAAGGCGACACAGAATATGGCATAGGTTGGTTGCCATTAGGCGGATACGTGAAAATATCAGGCATGATTGATGAATCCATGGACAAAGAAGCCATGAAAAGCCCGCCTAAACCTTATGAATTCCGGGCTAAACCGGCATGGCAACGACTGCTTATTATGTTAGGCGGTGTTACTGTCAATCTTATTTTGGGTTTTTTAATATATTCGGCTGTACTGTTTACCTGGGGCGAAAAATACCTGCCAAATGAAAACATCAAAGATGGGTTATGGGTTACAGACTCTCTGATGATGGATATGGGCATGCAAAACGGCGACAAAGTTCTTACAGTTGATAATGAACCCGTTAAGAAATATTCGGATATTATGCCTGAGTTACTCAATGGAGGAACAGTTACAATTGAACGCGACGGCAAAATAAAAGAGATCAACCTACCGGAAAATTTTGCCGGTCAGTTGGTTGAAAATGAATCCATGATGGTTTTATACCCGCGGATACCGTTTTTTATACAAGCAGTTCCTGATTCATCTGTTAATAGTAATTCCGGATTAAAACCCAAAGACAAGATACTTGCTATCAATGGGGAAGAAATAAAATACTATGACCAGGCGGCTGAACAGCTAAAGCAACACAGCGGTGACAGTATCAATATTCTGGTGGAAAGAGATGAATCGACGCACAACGTGGATGTCTATATAACAGAAAATGGGCAGATGGAAGTTCAGGCAGCTATTTTACCTCCGGAAGATCTATACAAATTAGGGATTTATGAGTACAGCGTAAAAAGTTATGGTCCTTTTGAAGCTATACCGGCGGGATTTAACAAAGCCTGGTCTACGCTCTCTTCCTACGTACAGCAGTTTAAACTTATTCTACAGCCCAAAACCGGAGCTTATAAAGGTCTTGGCGGCTTTGGCACGATCATGAGTTTATTCCCTGCTTCCTGGGACTGGCAGTCCTTCTGGGAACTAACAGCCTTTCTGTCCCTGATCCTGGCATTTATGAATATACTGCCCATACCCGCTTTAGACGGTGGACATGTGATGTTTCTGCTTTATGAAATTATTGCCGGACGCAAACCCAATGAAAAATTTATGGAGTATGCCCAGTTAATCGGAATGGCACTGCTGCTAACCCTGCTTCTTTATGCCAACGGTATGGATGTATTGCGCGGTTGCACTTAAAGACTGATTAAAGAGCATCTTAGCCTTTGAATTCAGTGGTTTCTTCAATTTTCTTACTAAGCGGTTTAAATCCGCCACCTAAGATTTCATTTGCATTGATAACAGTTAAAAATGCATTGCTGTCAATTTGGTAAATATAATCCTGTAAAATCGTTAGCTCACGACGGTTTACAACGGTGAATATGATAGTTTTATCTTTTCCCTGATACATTCCTTCACCACGGATAAAGGTGCCACCCCGTTGTAAATCGTTGATGATTTTATCGCGAATTTCATTGGCATGATCCGAAACGATAAACAATGTTTTTTCATAACTAACCCCTTCAAGAATGATATCAATTACCTTACCGGTGACAAAAATCGTTATCCATGAAAACAATGGGATTTTCCAGTCCTGAAAAGCCAGTAAACCACCTAAAACAATAGCTGAATCAATGTAAATCAACAAATGGCCTAAAGATTGTCCGGTATAGCGGTTCAAAACCATGGCAATAATATCGGATCCACCGGAAGTAGCCTTGGATTTGAAGATCAACCCCAAACCAGCTCCCAGTAACACTCCGCCAAAAATAGCTGTTAACAAACCTTCGTTTTCAACCAATTGTTTGCCTTCCCAGAAATAGTTCAAAAAGTCCACCCAAAATGCCGTGAGCAAAAATCCAACAACGGTTTTCACTCCAAAACGCGGCCCCAAAATTTTGTATCCGATAATCGCTAAAGGAATATCAATAGCCAGTGCTGTGAGACCAATCGGAGTCCCCAGCAGATGGTGGAGGATAATAGCCACACCATAAGTTCCACCGGGAGCCAGCTTGTAAGGCGAAATAAAAAACACAAACCCCGATGCTAAAATCAGTGTTCCGAGTGTAATAAGACTGTATGCACGGAACCATTCACGTGAAAACAATTTTTCTTTTGTAATAAATGCCATGTCGATATTTTTTTTTGTGAAAGTGTGATTTGTTTTAAACTTTGCAAACTAAACCATTGACTACGATTGCAATACGTATATTTTTTATTATCATACGGCCTTGCCGGCTTTTATCTTTCAGGCTGTTTCAACCGAACGATTTCAACTGCAATATTAGGGAAAATTCATTTTCTTTAGTTGCCTTTAATGCGAAGCTGCGTTATTAATATTTTTCAGACATTTGTATTCACCTAACTTAAATGATTAACTTTTGCTAAATCCGGCAATAATATGGAGATAGCTGCAATAATCTTTCGTTTTATCAAATGTTTAATAATTGCATTCATATCCATATTATCTTTATGCTCACAGAACTTATGATGAGGATTAAACTATCACATATCATTTTATTGCTTATTATTTTGATAAGCATGGGATCCTTATCTGCACAGCAACTCTCCAATGAGCGCCAAAAAACGCTAATCGTCACCAGCGATACTGTTCGCATTGACAGTATGAGCATTGTCCCCGAATCCATTGAAATTGACATAGACAAACCACACTATGAGCATTTTGTAATTGACACATTGAATAGTTTGTTTATCGTAACAAACTCTGATGAGTTTTTTCAGGATAAGGATACTGTTCACATAGACATTAGCTACAAGGTTTTTCCGTATAATTTTAACAAACGCTGGAACTCTATATACAGCCGACAAGAAACAGAACGCGTCGTAACAACTGACAAGAATCAGAAAAAAGAGCTCCAAAACGAACTTTTCGATTTTGGTGAGATACAAAAATCCGGAGCTATATCACGAAGCTTTTCTGTTGGCAATCAACAAGGTGCATCTTTGAATTCAAATCTGAACCTGCAGATGAATGGAGCCCTTACAAATGATATTAGCATACGTGCCGCCATCACTGATAATAACATACCTGTACAGCCTGAAGGCAACACAAAACAGATCCAGGAATTTGATAATGTGTTTATTGAGCTTCGGCAAAGAAACAACAAACTGACTGTCGGAGATTTTGAACTAACTCAAAATAAAAACCGGTTTCTGAAATACAGGCAAAAAGTACAAGGTTTGAAAGCTGAAACAGAATTCCGTATGGGAGAAAAAAAGGAAAAAACACTCTCGGTTTCAGCCGGAGCGGCTTTATCAAAAGGGAAATATGCCCGGAATAAAATCAAAGGCCTTGAAGGAAATCAGGGGCCTTATAAGTTAAGAGGCAACAATAATGAACGTTTTATCATTGTTCTGGCCGGCTCGGAATCGGTTTTTCTGGATGGAAAAAAACTTGAAAGAGGAGAAAACCGGGATTATGTTATCAACTATAATACAGCAGAAGTAACTTTTACCCCTGAAAATATTATTACCAAAGACAGTCGTATTATTGTCGAATTTGAATATGCAGACCGGAATTATGCCCGCGCAGTATTTGCCACAAAAGCAACCTATAAATCTGAAAAGCTGGAAGTTGATTTCGATTACTTTAACAATAGTGATTTGAAAAACCAACCTTTTGGCATGGAGCTTAATGATACCAGCAAAAGCATTTTGGCCAATGCAGGTGATAATCCTTTGGCTGCACGCATGTCCGGTATCGATTCTGTTGCTTTTTCTCCGGATGAAATTCTTTACAGAATGACAGACAGCCTGGGATATGATTCGGTTCTTGTTTATTCCGTAGACCCCGACAGCGCCCATTACCGTGCTAAATTCACAAAAGTAGGGCAAAACAACGGAAATTATGTAAAAGCCCAAACGGCTGCCAATGGGAATGTGTATGAATGGGTAAAACCCGTCAACGGCATCCCGCAAGGAAATTATGCTCCCATAGAAATTCTTATCGCTCCCCGGAAAAAAGAAGTTTCCTCACTTTCGGCAACTTATTCTGTAAGTAAAAATCTCAAAACCGGTTTTACGGCTAGTGCTTCAAATGAAGATTTAAATTTATTTTCAGAGCTGGACCAGGAAGACAATAAAGGATTTGCCGGGGAAATGTGGATTGAACACTCCACAAACCCCAACATCTCAAATGATACATCCTCTGTAAATTGGAAAACCCAGGGCTCAGTCCGGTTTATAAATCAAAATTTCCAGGGTGTCAACAGATTTCGCAATGTAGAATTTGACCGCAACTGGAATCTGGAGGGTGAACAAAAAAACAATGAAATTCACAGCAAAGTGTCAACAGCTTTATCGAAAAAAGAGACAGGAAAAATTCAAATCAGACATGAATACCTTCAACGAAAAAACAGCTTTGAAGGGCAGCGCTATTCTCTGAATGGCGACATACAAAACAATGGATATTTCTTAACTTTTGATGGCAGCCTGTTACAAAGTTCAAATTCCGGTTTAAAATCCCGTTTTCTGCGTCATAAAGTCAAAGCCGGAAAAGAATTTTCCAATATAACCATTACCCTTGATGAAGACCGGGAACACAATACTTTTAAATTAATGCGGGACAGCATAACCTCGAGAAGCTATGCTTACCAAACATTCGGGGCAGAAGTGGCCTTGTCTGACACGAATAAATTTCAATCTGTGATCCGTTACGAGACACGACAAGACAAACTACCTTTGGGAGGAAGCTTGAAAAATACGTCAATTTCTGATGAGGCTTCGTTAGACCTGCTCTGGAAACCGAACAAAAATCATAAGCTCAACATGCGAATGGGATACAGGCAACTATCCGTTCAGGATACCATAAGTCCTGAAGAACCAGAAAAAAATTTAAATGCCAGGTTCAATTATTCAGGCATATTTGCTGACGGAGCCATTACAAACCAAACGTTTTATCAAACCGGATCGGGGCTGGAAGTTGAAAAAGACTATACGTATCTTGAAGTAAATCCCGGTCAGGGTGTTTATCAGTGGACAGATTATAATAACAACAACGTTAAGGAAAAGGACGAGTTTGAAGTTGCCCAATTTCAAAACAAGGCGAATTACATCCGTGTGTCTACTCCTACAGATGACTACTTTCGTGTTTATACTAATCAGTTCCGGCAAACTTTAAAAATTAATCCGCAACGAATATGGCGTAACAGTGAAAACAACTGGAAAAAAATCGCAGCAAAATTTAACAATCGTTTCAACTATCGTATCAATCAGAAAAACCAGTATGACAATTACTGGAAATCATACAATCCCTTTTTAATTGACGCAGGTAACAATAATGTGATCACATTAAACAGACAACTGAAAAATGTTTTATATTTTCAACGCAATCATGCAAAATTCGGCATTAACTGGTCTTTCCGTCAAACAGAGTCCAAAAATCTTTTATCCAATGGTTCGGAACAACAATTTTTAACCGAAAACAGCATAAATATCCGGTGGAATTTTACCTCTACTCTTAGTTTACTTACAGAGGGAAACACAGGAACTAAAGAAAGGAAATCCGAATTTTTCTCTAACAAGGAATATGAAATTCACTTCTATGAAATAGAACCAACGTTAAGCTTCCGCCCTTCTCAAAAGATACGGATTAAAGGAATATTTCAATATACAACCAGGGAGAACCGTCTCTTGTCAACAGTAAAAGCTACAATTAAAAAATACAGCATAAACATTCGGCTTGCCAGGCTTGACAAGGGAGACCTGCAAGCAACCATTGATTATTTAAACATAAAATACCCGGGAGAAGAACATAGTAATCTGGGTTATGAAATGCTGAACGGCTTTAACGACGGTAATAATTTTCAGTGGAACATTAGTTACCAACGAAAAGTTTTTGACTATTTACAGATGAATCTTCAATATGAAGGAAGAAAATTGCCCGGAGCGAAAACAGTTCACACCGGGCGATTGCAGCTTAGAGCTTATTTTTAATTTAAGACATCCTAAAGAACATTAGTCCAGTTTCATGTTCGACTGACCTACTTCCTGCCCGTCAATGAATATTCCAACATGATAGGTTCCTTCCATCACTTCCTTCACATTTTCATCTTTCTCCCAATAGAGGCAATGATCTTGCTTTTCATTCTGATAATCTATTGTTTTCTTAAGGGAGTATTGCATTTTTTCTTCATTATACATAAAGAAATCATCATTTCTTTTGTAAAGGATCTTATTATCAGGTCGGGCAATACGGATATAGATGGTTCTTTCACCCGGTTCAGCCAAAAGATTCTCGCTTACGGTAAAACAAATTTTAATTTTGTCCAGCCTGCGTGCTTTATCTGTAACCTTCTCTTTGTCACCGGTCCATCCTCCCATGTGAATTGCATCTACATTGATATTATAGGCTTTTAACATGGCTCCCATATCGACTTTCTTTTCCAGTTCTTGTTTTTCCTCTGACACTTCTTCTTTTTCTTTACGGGAAACCTCAAACTTCTGTTTAATATCTTTATTCTCCTCTTTAAGTTGTCTGTTCACAGTAAATAAAGAGTCTATCTGTTCTACGTAACGTTTATGGGAATTCCGTAAATACTCCAGCTTCCGTTTGATCCTGTTATAATCTGCCTGACGGGCTATCAATCGTTCAATTTCTTCAGCTTTTGCTTCGATAACCGAATCTTTTTGGGTTAATTTATCGGAGACTTCACTGTATTCACTTTTTACTTTTTTATGTTGTTGCATTAGTGCATCAAGTTCGCTCTGCAACTTGGATGTTTCTGTTTCCTTTTCCACAATGACGGTCTCCACGCGCGTCTTTGTTTGAAAAAGTTGCCAGCCCAGAAAAAAGATCGCCAGGATCAATACAGCGATAATCACACGATATGTGGTCTCTCTTTTCTTAAAGTCAGGTTTTTTTTGTTCTGTCATGGTCAAATAATTAAAGATTTATTTCTCTATCTGTGCAAAAATATTTATTTTTAGGAATGAAAACGCATTCTATAACAAATTATTCCTTAAAGTAATTATTAGTTTTATGAGCCTAATATCACGTGTGTCCGAACCTATTACAGACCTTTTCAAGCTGGTCTTTCCCGTATATTGTGAACACTGCGGAGAAACCTTACGCAAGGGAGAAGAATGTCTTTGTTCTTTCTGTGAATATCAACTTCCGGAAACCCACTTTCACCTGCAACCGGATAATCCTGTAGAAACAATTTTCTGGGGACGCATACAAATTTTCGCTGCTGCTACATTTTTACATTATCAGAAAGGTGAAATGGTACAGCAATTAATTCATCAACTCAAGTATCATGGCAAAGGACATATTGGAATATACCTGGGCCGGCTTTTCGGCCAACAGCTTATGCAATCACAGCGATTTAATGATGTCAATGTCATTATCCCTGTTCCATTGCACTGGAAAAAGAAAAAACTAAGGGGATATAACCAAAGTGAAAAGATAGCCGAAGGCCTGGAAAAAAGCATGGATGCTGTGAAAGATACCCAAAGCTTGTTGCGTGTTACGCATTCGTCAACACAAACTAAAAAAACAAGATATGAACGTTGGGAAAACGTAAAATCCATTTTTCAACTTAGCCCGGAATCTTCGAAATTGGAGAATCAGCATGTCCTTTTGGTTGATGATGTTATAACAACCGGCTCCACGATCGAGAGTTGCTTTTTAAAACTTACTGAAATAAACGGCATCCGGATTAGTATTGTTTC